>WJKD01000338.1 GCA_014729315.1 Promethearchaeota archaeon
TCGTTGCTCTGATCGATAATTGCGTCTAAAGCAACCCAATGCGCGTTAAAATAAGGATTATTACTTTTATATGTTTCAATATCAGGTGGTAATTGAAGATAAGTATCTAATAAATCTAAATAAGTGGCTGAGGGACTAGTTACTCTCACTGAACTACTATTAACTTCTTCGTTAGTGGGTAAAATTTCTCCAAAAAGGTCGTAGTACATACTAACATTTCCCTCAACGCCCGGATCAAAAGTAAGATCGACTAAAGAGCATCCTAAATTATCTTTGTATAGCATAGTAAGCTCTTCGTCGATATAATTAGCTTCTACGCTCTCTGAAATTAAATAGGGTGTTGAGAATAAATTTCCTAAAACGAATGAATTAGTTCCTGCGCTCGGTGTCAATTCCCTTTTGATTCGAATTAAATCCATGCCTAAAGGAGCATAAAGATTATAATAATCGTCGTACTCGTAATAGTCAAACACTTCTTTGGGTACCGTCGAGTGCCATCCATCGCCTTGAAATTCGTCAAAACATTCATATTTCCACAAAATATCCGTTCGATCTTCCACTGGATCATCGTAATCGTACACCCTGAACGCTTCTTCTTCTGAAAATAAAAGGGCTAAAATAGCTAACCCATATTTAGTTAAATCTAAATCGTCAATTTCGCCGTCTAACATTTCTTGAAGAGTTTCTTCTAAATTCTCCTCTAATAATTCCTCCAGTATTTCCTCGTCGATTTCGAGATCTTCGGCTAATTCAGTTAAATTTACATCCCATTCGTCAAGTAGATCTTCAAGATCAAACGGAAAAGGAGGTAACATTAATTCTGCTGATTCATATTCAGCTTCTTCTAATCTATTACTTGGTTCAACCCTTTGAGAACCAAAAATCATACTTGAAATGTAAACTGAAAAAGTAAATATTGAGATTAAAAGACCCGCAACTAAAATAACTCCGATAACTTTTTTTTTATTTAATGTTGGAGCTAAAATATCTTGACGAATGTCAGACATATATTCTCAAAATAATACGATTTGATAACCTAATTTAATTTAGAATATTATAAAAATTGTATTATATATAATTTTCCTTCTCTTTTTTAAATACTCTTGGTTTCTTATAAATCCAATTAGAAAGGTGATTAAATCTTTAAAAAACTAAAAAACATGAAGAAAAGTTATAGAAATTAATTAAAAGAAGAAAATTTTTTGAATAAATTTTTTTAGAACTCATAACCGCATTTAGTGCATACATGTTTTTTAGCATAAATCGGTTTAGGTATGTAGGAAATAATCTTAGATTTATCTTCTACTTCTTTTATTGCAAATCCCGAGGCTCAGCAATTAGGACATACTACTCTTCCCGAGGTATCAACAGATCCAGAACCAGAAGAGAATTCTGGAGATCCAGAAGAAGATCCAACAGGAACGCTCGAACTCGAACTTGATTGTGATGATAAAGTTGAGGGCATTACTGCTTTTGGTTCTTTTAATTCGTTTATTCTTCTTTCCTTATACGCTACTTCTTCTTCTAACTTTGCAACTTTGTCTTGTAAAGGTCCTAATTGTTGTTGCATCGTTAAATTTTGTTGTTGGGCTTCTTCTAATTTTTGTTCATTTTCTCGATATTTTTGTCGTAAGGTTTGGACTTGATTGCTGAGTTCAGTATTTTCGTTTTGAAGTTGATTTATTCGATTTTCATAATCTTGGGAAGACGATTGAAGGGAGGTTAATTGATTTTGCAACTGAGTTATCTGGTTATCGCGTTCTAACAATATATCGTTTAAGCTTGAAGCTTGAGAGGTGATTTCGTTAATCTTTTCTTGAAGTTGATTTATAGTATTGGTTTTTTCGTTTAATTCACTTTTGAGGTTATTGAATTCCTCAACCGATGGTCCTTCGGGAGCTGGAGGCGCTGGGGAGGAGGTTGGTGTAGGTGGAGTAGAGGGAGCGGGGGGGTTTTTGGGTGTTGGAGGGAGTGTTGATGAAGGCGGCGTTGATGGTGGTGCTGACGATGGTGGCGGAATTTTAGGCGGTGGAGTTGGAGGGGGCATTGAGGGTGGAGAAATCACCGACTTTTCTTCTTCTTTTTTCTCATTATCTTGATTTGAATCGTTTTCTTCCGACATTTTTTAAACAATTTAATAAAATTGGTTTATATGGATTATTTGATATTTTAAATATGGTCAATCAACCTTATAAACCTAAGCACTATCAATGAATAAAACGATTACATTTTTATCTTAAGCTAAAAACAATTCCAATATTCGCTCAAATTCTTTTTAAGAGCGGGAATTAGTTTATTATCTAAATAATTTAAAAGGTCATTTTGAGATCTTTTTTCGCCTTCCAAGATAAGTTCGTCCTCTTCGTCGTTTAAAACCTTAAGACAATTATAAACTGCGATCGCTTGTTTGTCTACTTCGTATCCTCCTTCCAAAGTGATCAAAATTCGTCCTTTTCCATATTTTTCAGCAACATTCTTAATATGTTGGAGATATTTTGCCGGAGCTTGATAGGTCCAACCCATTCCAGTTAAACGATCAGTGTGATGGGTATCAAAACCCGCAGAAATCAAAATAAACTCAGGTTTAAATTCGTTCAAGACGGGAAAAACAATTTCCTTGTAAAATTTTATAATCGCATCGTCGCTCGAACGAGGTGGCATAGGAAAGTTTATGATATGACCTTCTCCTTTTTTGGAACCAGTATCGTTAATAAACCCTGTTCCAGGATAAAGGGTTCTTCCGTCTTGATGTGAATCAAAGAAAACTACTTCCCCATGCTCGGAACCGTTAAAAAAGATGTCTGAAGTACCATTTCCAGCGTGACAGTCCCAGTCAATAATGGCCACTTTTTTAACATTTTTTTCTCGAAAAAGATATTCCGTTGCGATAGCAATATTATTAAAAATACAAAAGCCAGCACATTTGTATGAATTTGTATGGTGTCCAGGGGGTCTTACGAGTGCAAATCCGTTCTTAATATTTCCGTTTAAAATTTCATCAACACCTTTCAAATTGCCTCCTACAGAATAGAGCGCCGCTTCGTAGGTCTTTGCTGAAACTGAAGTATCTAAATCGAGACTTTGAATGTTACCCGTTTTTTCGGCTAATTCGCTAACTTCTTTAACTTCTTTTATTAAAGCTTCATCGTGCACATATTTAATTTGATCCAAAGTTGCTTCTTTAGGTTTTATCAGTTTAAAGTTAGGATCATCTAATACCTTTTTTTCTTTCAATAAATCCATGATGGCAATTAATCTTTCGTGAGATTCCACATGCGTACCAATTCTATGTTCTAAATAAATTGGATCGTATATTATACCCGTTGTCATTATGTATCACATTTTGATATGTTTATGGTTTTCATTTAATATTTTTAGATTTAATTTGATTAATATTTATAGATTACTTTTAGATTTATAGATTTATTATTTTTTGATCTAATAAAAGCCGGTATCTATTAAAACAAATAAATTTCCGAAAGTTATGGAATTTCGAATAAAATTAGTAGTTATTGGAGATCCAGGTGTAGGCAAAACAAGTTTGGTGAGGAGATTTATATCAGATCACTTTTCCAGCGATTACAGAGCTAGTATTGGTACAACTATTTATACGAAAAAACTTACTTTAAGTATAGAGAGTTCCACCGTAGATGTTGTTTTACAAATATGGGACATAGCTGGCCAGGAAAGATGGGCGCAAATGAGAGACGCTTACTATATGGGATCTCATGGTGCTTTAATTGTGGGAGATCTTACGAGGAAACACACTTTTGAACAAATTGAAAATTTTTGGGTTCCTGATTTATTAAAAAATTGTGATAAAGTATATATGCTATTACTCGCAAACAAAAAAGACTTAGAAACTAGGATTGAATTAGATTTGCTGAAAGACCTTAAAAAAAGGATCAGTGCTTCTTCCTTTTTTTTAACATCGGCTAAAGAAAATCAAAAAGTGGAAGAAGCCTTTGAATTTATCTCTAAAGAAATAATAACTGGGTTTACAAATAAATAGTCCTCTTTTTCATGATTTAATCAAAAGTCTTAATGATAGTACTTAATTATGTTATGCAAGTTTATTAATTTTTAATTTATATTTGACGAATTAAAAGAAATGAGTTCTGATAAGGAATCAAAATACTACGGTTATAGCGGTAAGGTTCTTAAGGTTAATCTAACAGAACAAACAACAAATATTGAGTCTGTCGATCTTCAATTGGGACAAAAGTTTATTGGGGGTGCGGGATATGCGTGTAGACAGATGATAGAGACCTTGAGGAAAGATACTGACCCTTTAGGCCCTGAGAATATTTTAATGATAATGGTAGGGCCTTTTTGCGCAACAAGGATTCCTTCTTCATCCCGATTCTCAGTATGCGCAAAATCGCCTTATACAAAATTATGGGGAGAAGCAAATTGTGGAGGATTTTTCGGAGCTGAGTTAAGAAAAGCCGGATATGACGGAATTAAGATTACTGGCAAAGCAGACTTTCCTTTACTTCTTAAAATAATCAACGATGAAGTTGAATTAGTAGATGCTGATAACTTTTGGGGAAAGGGAATAAAATATACGCAAATAAAACTTAAGGAAAATATTCCTAAAGCGAGCGTTCTAAGCATAGGTCCAGCAGGAGAAAACTTAGTAAAATTTGCAAGTATCAACGCAGATGGCAGGTCTGCAGGTCGTACAGGTATGGGAGCAGTGCTAGGATCCAAAAAATTAAAAGCAATAGTCGTCAACGGTGATAAATTTAGTCCTAAGATTTTTGATAAAGAAAACTTTAAAGCTACTGTCCGAAAAACGTTAAGATATATATTAAACTGCAATACAACAAAAGTTTTAAGAGAATTTGGAACAACAGCTGGAGTTCTTACCGCTTATGGAAATGGAGATCTTCCTATTAAATATTGGACTAAAGGTGAATGGGAGGATGTAAATAAAATATCTGGAGCAATTTTTAAAGAAAACTACTTTAAGAGAAAAAAATCTTGTTATGGATGTCCCATTGGATGCGGAAAATTAGTGAAGCTCGAAAATCATAAAATTAACTTTCCAGAATACGAAGGCCCCGAATACGAAACTATTGCTGGATTTGGTTCAATGATTTTAAATTCAGATCCAGAATCCATTGCGGTAGCGAACAATTTATGCAACGATTACGGGATCGACACAATCAGCACTAGCAGCGTAATTGCGCTTCTTTACAATTTATACAACGATGGATTAGTAAAAAAGACGGATATAGACGGTTTAGAATTAGAATGGGGAAAGGAAGAAGAAATGTTGAAGTTAATAAAAAAAATTGCTTATAAAGAAGGAATTGGTAAAATTGCTGCTGAAGGATCTAACGCGATAGGCGAAAAGTTCGGGATTTCTAAAGAAAAAATCGCTACAGTTAATAAGCTCGAAATTCCTTATCACGACATTAGATCGTGCTACGGGATGGCTTTAACGTATGCATTTAGCCCAAGGGGGGCTTGTCATACAACCGCAGACATATTTAAGGCGGGAAGACCGCGAAATGAGATTGATTATCGTTCAATTGGTGTGGAAAAACTAAGCATGTTCTCCAATTCTAAAAAGATGGCTAAATCCACCGCGAACTTGCAGAATCATCGCGCGCTATATTCAAGTTTGATCGCTTGTTTCTTTATTAATCCCCCGCCAGATTATATGACTCAATTAATTAACTATCTTATCGGATTCGAATTTGATTTAAAGGAATTAAGATTAACAGGAGAGAGAATATTCAATCTTAAGCGATTATTTAATATAAAGATGGGACTGACAGCAGAAAACGATGTCCTCCCTCAAATCGTATTAAGTCCTACTAAGGAAGGAATAATCAAAGGAAAAGCCCCAGATTTTAATAAATTAAAGAAACATTATTATAAAGTAAGGGATTGGGATTCTGAGTCGGGAAAACCAACTCAAAGAAAATTAAAAGAATTGGGATTATTTGATTTTGACTTATAGATATAAGTTTTTTATTTCTATTTTCATTTTTGAAAAAATAATATTAGGATAAATAATTTTTAAATTGAAATCAATATGATGGAATTAAAAGATGAGGAACACATTGCAGGTGGCAGTAAGATACGGAGCATCATCCTCGGGCTAATCTAAGTGAAAGTCTTTCTCTTAGGGCTTACACGATGGCTTGATATCCGTATTTACTCTTTTAGTTGGCGTTGCTGCGGCAACTTTAATCTCAACGGGAGATAATTCGATCGTAATCTTAACTGGTGTTGCTGCCATGGTTTCTGGGGCCGTGAGTATGGGTTTAGGAGAATATATCTCATCTAAATCAGAAGTAAAATACATAGAAAACGAGATTAAACGAGAAAAAGCAGAGATTGACTTATTTCCTGAAGAGGAAAAAGAGGAGGTAAGAATGATATTTCAGAATATGGGATTCGAAGGAGATGCTCTAGATCAAGCCGTTGATACAATCACGAAAGATAAGCAAACATGGATTGATTTTCTGATGAAAAGCGAACTTGGACTTGAAGAGCCGGAAAATCCAATTACAGGCGCAATACTTACGTTTTTTTCTTTTATTTTCGGAGCTTTTATCTCTTTAGCGCCCTATTTTATAAATCTGGGCTACATTTCTTTAATAATCTCTTCGGTCATTTCATTTGGTATGCTAGCTTTTGTAGGTGCTCTAAAAACTCGAATTACGGGAGAAGCTAAAAAAAAAGGGGCTTTCGAAATGGTAATTATTGGAGCTATAGCCTTCGTTTGTTCTTACGGCATAGGATTATGGCTTGAACAACTACTTAAAACATTCTAATTCAGCACATTTATATTGTTAAACGGGAAGAATGTCAACATCGCCGCTTGGAACAATAACACCGACCACGGTATTAGTCCTTTTTGAATAAGAGCGTGAAGAAAATATGCTTAATAATTTATCGTTGAAATATTTTTTATAACCATTCTTAAAATTTTCGTGAGCTCTAATTATTAAATTTATTCGATTTTCTTCCACAAATTCGTCCAATGCATCCCATCCGAACTTTTTTACGCCTGGTCCCCTAATACTTCTTTTAAATTCTTTAACCCTTTCCTTCGGATCATTCCATAGTAATTGTTTTGTAATAGGACAGTTAATTTCTTTTTGGTTCTCAGGTAAGGAGTTAATATTTTCGACTATTCTCAATCCTTCGGGTATACCCGCATGTACGCAAAAAATTCTATTCCAGGTGAGTGCAGCTAAAGGAAGTTTCGAAAACGCCGAGTTATATCTTCTAAACATTTCCTTATATTTATTAAATTTCAATCGCAATTCATCGTAAAAACCATATTGTCTATTAATGATCGGGTCTTCGTGATTTCCCCTTAGTAATACTATTCTATGTGGCATCAACTTTTTATAGTAAAATAATACATTGATAACCTCAACTTGCTGAGCACCTCTATCTACATAATCGCCTAAAAAGATCAGTGTTTTAAAATCCTCTCGAAAAAAAAGTTGGACTATGTTATGCAATGTTTCAAGGTCTCCGTGTAAATCACCAACAACCATCGTTCTTCCTTGTTCAATGGGGATCAAGTTACTTTCGGATTCAAAAATTAAATCTATATGTTTAATTAAATTGACGATTTCTTGATCTGAATAGTGTTCGATAACATCAAAGAACCGAGAGGGCATTTTTTTTAATTTTACAAAATTATGAATATATTTAATAAAAATTAAGGAGATTTATTTAATAAAAATTAAGTATTTATCTTAAGATTATAGGTTCCACCTTGAATTCAAAAAATATTACAATTTTTCAAACCATCTTCAATTGGGAGGATATAGACGATATTTCTGAAGCCGAAGTTCAAAAATTATCAGCTCATCTCCGCACTAAATTACCAGATAACTTTCTAATGAAATGTACTTGGAGTTATTATAAAAAATGTACTATTTTCACGCTTGAAAAAGAGCCAGTTCTATTTTTAAAATATGTAAGAGATCATTATTTCTTTGAAGTGTTTGGAATCCACTTGACAAATAAGTTTTTTGATCCTGAACTAGGCTTCAAAGAGTATATCACGGGAGTGTATTACAAACGTAAACCATTACCTTTCATAATGACCAGTTACGAGAAGGGAATAAGCATTAATGAAGTTAACGCAACTAATTACAAATATAACTTAGGAAGACAGTGCTACTTACACAAAATACTTTCTTTATACGATGTTTACGATCGTCATTTTATAGTGCGGGAGGACGATTCGGTATGCAGGATTGATTTCGGAAGGTCTTTTGAAAACCTCCATAAAAAATATTTGGGATTTGACGATTATTTACGAAAAAAAAAATTCGAATTTTTTGATGAGGAATTTCAGAGCGGTTATCAAGCAGAAAAAGAGATAGTAAAAGAGAACCTGGCACATAAAAGATCTAAACTCGCTCGAATAATAAGATTAATAAAAACTTTAGAAAAAGATTATGTTTTAGTTTATTTCGAAGCTGATAAATTCGTAAACAGGTTAATAGATCACTGGAGCAAAATTGGATTCTTAAAAGAAGCTAAAATTACTCAATGCGAATGGATTTAAAGCGTACAAAGAATTCTACATTTTTTTGAAGAATCTTTTGTCGTGATCACAATTCGGACACACATCTGGGGGTTCACGAAGTTCGACATTCCCACAAATTTCACACATGTACAAGTCTATGTCTTCGATTGCCTTGTCTTTATCTAATTTTTTGAGATAGTCTATAAATAATTTGCTGTGTATTTTTTCTGCTCCACGAGCTAGTTCAAATGTAAATTCTGCTAAGAAAATCTCCTCTTTTTGAGCATTCTTCATAAAACTCTTGTACATCTTTTTAAATTCGTAGGTTTCTCCGCTGATGGATTGTATCAAGTTATTTCTCGTTGAATCGACTTTTTTTTTAATCTCCTCTTCATTAATAGAGACAATATTGTTTAAATCAGCTTCTGACTCTGTGATTTTAGAGAGAGCTTTAAGATGATTTTTTATATGTATACTTTCAGCGTAAGAAATTGTTCTAAAAAGACGAGCTATTTCTTTATAGCGTTCTTCTTCAGCTTTATTTGCAAATAACTCGTATTTTTTTCTGGCTTCAGTCTCGCCTTTAATTGCTTCCTTAAGGTTTTCAACTACTTCCATAATTGTTAAGATACAAATAACTATTCAGTTTAATATTAAGGACAAGTATGGTATGTTTTAATAATAATTTTAGGTTTATTTTTTATTAATGCAATTCCTAACGATAAAAGAAATAATTATTTTTAAGATTTCTTCAATTTACATTCACAGATAATAAACACACCAATAGCAATTATTCAATTATGGTTTTATTGAAATTTAGTTTGATATTTATTCTTGTCTCCTCGTAAATTTGATTAAATTGTGCTTTGGTTCGTACAAAGTTCCTTCTTTAACTGCTTCGTCTAGAGCGTTTTTAATAAACTCTTTGTCAAGGTTTTCCTCTAATTCAAGCGTTTGTATTATGCTTTTTTTTTCGAGGGCTCTCCACTCGTTATCCTCAAAAATTTCTTTAAGTCTATCCATAAGTTGATTTAATTTGTTAATTTTGCTACGAGATTCTCCAACAAATACCCTATCCATGTCAATCTTACCTGTTGTCTCGTCATAGCCAATATCGTTCAAGTATCTTTTAAATAACTTAATAATTTCTTCCACATCTTCTTTTGAAACTTTATCTCGGAGTGCCATTTTCGCATATGCTTCGCTCAATCTTACCAATGCATCGAGATTTCTAGCTAATATCGAAACTATTGCGTCTTCCGAAGTATATTCTCCCCTAAGTTCTAAGTAAAAATCCTTAATTCTCTCTTTTGCTTCTTCTGTCAAAGACGGTTTACAATTTCTTTTTGCGTGCTTTATGTATTTTTTTAATAAATCACCGGGAATAGGTGCAAATGACTCATCATCGTCTGCTTCGTCAATTACTTCAGAATCAGTAATTGTCCCTTTCATAGCATTTTGAAGGATAAATTCAGCCATTTGAGCGTCTTTAGCTCGATCTGGTTTATCAATAACTACAAAAATGAGATCAAATCGGGATACCAATGAAGGAGGTAAACGAATATTTTGGGTAGGTGTTTTATAGGGATCGTACCTCCCTGAATGGGGATTAGCTGCTGCGATGATCGCGGTTTCTGATTTTAAAGTTGCGACAATTCCTGCCTTCGCTATACTAACCGTCTGTTGCTCCATCCCCTCATGCAGAGCAGATCTGTCTGCCGAATCCATTTTGTCAAATTCATCTATAGCTGCGATACCCCCATTTGCTAGCACAATTGCCCCAGCTTCGAGATTCATTTGACCCGTATCAGAATCTTTGATTACAGCAGCAGTTAATCCAACTGCTGTAGAGCCCTTTCCCGAAGTATACAAACCGCGTGGTGAGATTTCTACAGCATTTTTAAGAATCTCGCTCTTTCCGGTACCAGGATCACCCACAAATAAAACATGAATATCACCTCTCTTATATCCTCCTCCAGGTTTTCTTTTTCTGCTACCGGCAAACAAACTTAACGCACATGCAATTTTTAAATCCTCTCTCCCATAAATAGTAGGAGCAATAGATCTAGCGATTTTTTTTTGAATCATTGGTTCCTTTGCTAAGGTTTCAATTTTTTTAATATCTTCTTTTGAGATGTCAATATACTGGTCTGTTTTATCCTCTGGATCTATGAAATTTACATTAATAAATGTTTTAAAGAGATTAGAATTATTACTCTTTATTGAATGCGCGATGACAGATTTAAAAACGCCCATAACTTTTAGTCTATCTCCTGGTTTCACGGTATCAACTAAATCATAAGTTAGGATTGCTTGAACGGATCTTGGAATCCTTCCAGCCGGGAGATCTTCGGGGATTTCTTGAATAGTTATACTCTGCCAATCGATGAATTCAGATTTTTTAGAGATTAAACGAAAATCAGACTGTTTACTAGCTTTACAGCGTTTATTTATGCAAAATTTCGGCCATTTTATTTTTGATGTTAGTTGAATAATATCAAACTGAGTTCCACAGTCCATACATTCAAATTTTGCCTTTATTAATTGCGGTCTTATTGCAGAACTGCGAATTAATATACCTTTAAACCACACGAGTCTATCGATATGTTTTGAACGTAATCCTCTGATCGGAACGGTTAATGGACTTTTTTCATCTTTAGTAGCTATTCTTACGAAATAATAGTCATTTGTTAATAGTCCCCCTTGGAACTTAAGCAAATTTTCAAACGCTTCCACTGCGTCTTCCAAGAGTGTCTCTGGATCTTTTCTGAGCATATCTGCGATTTGGGGATCAAAAGCAAGTAAGTCTTCGTATAATATTATTAAAGTGTTTCCTCCCTTCGCAAATATATCGTTTATCTGATCTTGATATTTATACACTCCAGGGGCATCTTGAAATTGCCGATAAAAATCTTCAAATCGTTGGACCTTACGAATTGGAGCGCTAGGGCTGGAAAGAGGTGTCGTCATAGTTAAATCATTTTTTTGTCAATAATTTCTTATAATTCCAAAGTTATTTTTCTTTATTTTTTATTTCTTTTATTAACGATTTAGTTTTATTAATCAGAAAATAAAGTAGAAATATAAGAAAAGAGAGAGAGTTGAATTAGTGAACTAATATAGAAAGAGAACCAATAAAGAATTTAACTTTCTTTGATTTTGTGAAGTGCTCCGCAAATTTCTGGGTCTTGTGACATTTCACAACGTATTTTTAACAACGAAATAACCCTCTTTTTTACTTTTTCCTCCTCGTATTTAGTAGTGCGCTCCAAGATTTTTGCCACTGAACGTTGTAAATCGAGTGAAACTTCGTCGCTTAAGTTTTTTAACAATTCAGATAATATAGTTTTTAACTTTATCTTTTCAATAATTTTTACCATCCCATCTACCATAGCTTGTCGGACTTGCTCGCTCGAATCTTCTAATAACATGATAATGTAATCAAAAACTCTCTGTATATTTTGAATTGCGTGAATCTTTAATAAACTAGCTGTTGCTTCTCGTATTTTAGGATCAGGGCTTTCAATATTGATTTTTATTTTTTCAAAAGGTATTTGAGAGGCTTTTACTTCTTTAATTCCAGCTAAGATATTCATCGAGGTTCTTCTCACCCATCCTTGTTCGTCGTCGAGAGATGCTACTAATTTACTGATAATATTTGTTTTGTCCCCCATATGCTCAACAACATTTCCCAAGCTTGCTATACTTGCCTCTCTTACATTCCATTCTTTATCTATTAATCCTTTATTAAGCAAAAAATCAACGGAAGTCCCGGGTTCTTGGTATCCAATATATCCAATTATTTTAACACACGCTTCCCGAACAAATGAGTCCTCGTCTTTAAATAAGCTGGTCACAGTATTTAGAGATAAGAATTCTGGAGATTGCCTCGCTACTTCTAACAGCGTTCTTGCCAGAGAAATTCTTATTGAAGTCTCTTGGTCTTTTATGATTTGAAAAATTTGCTTCATATACGGTTTTATTTCTTCTGGTTTGCTCTTAACGACTCTGACAATAACCTTGTTTATTTCTTTTTTTACATGAGTATCCGATTCCTTTTGTATACGGTCTATAATTGGTTTCAGATTGATAATGTCTGAATAGCGATCAATTAATCCTTCCAAGGAATTAATTGCATTTAATCTTATATCTGCGTTTTGAGAGTTTAGGAAATTTAGAAGCCTAGGGATTACAATTTTTGGATCCTTCTTTGCTATTGCTATAATTGTTCTTGAAATAATACCTTTAGTAATAAATGTAGACTTATCAGATATTTCGATTAAATTTTCTAAAATTAAGCTGGGATAAGCTTTATATTTCTCAATCAGAATTTCAGAAATGCTTTCTTTTAATTCCTGGTTGTCAAATTTAATAAAAATTAGAAGTGTTGTCAATATTTTTTCTGGATTTTGCTCAAATAATCTCCCGAGTAATCCTAAAATTGTGTTTAAAGCCTCATTATTATTCGGATCTATTCTATTGATGATTGAATCGAGATTGAGATCTTCTGGTGATTCTTCGTAATATTTTTCTAAGGCTAACGCAGATGCCTCTCGTACATTCTTATTTAAATCGCTTAATCCTTCTAACAAGGAATTTAGTGAGATAGAAAAATTTTTAATATCACCGATGTTAGCTAAAAATTTAAAGATTGAAGCCCGGACAGAACTCGACGGATCTTTCATCAAAATTTTTATCTCAGAAACGACTTTTTCGTCTAATTCTTCGCTACTTATTGATTCAAGACATTCAATTGCTTTTGCTCTCACAAGACGATTTTTGTGGTTTATCTTGGAGATCAAAATATCTATTGGCAAACTCAAAGAAGATTTTATAGCTAACTCTAATATTTGAGCTTGAATATCGCTATTATTATCGTTGATCAATTTTACAACATTTATTTCGTTCAATAAATTACTATTAATCTGAATAAATCTTGAGATAACTTTCCATATAATATATCTTAATCTCCATTCGTTATCGTTTATGAGGTTTAAAAGTAGTTCTTTCGGAATTTTTTCTAGGTATTTTAAATCAATACTTAACAAGGATCGCGCCATAGGTATGCTTTTTTCGTAATTGGGAGATTTTAAACCTTCGATTATCCAAGAAACAACAATTTCCGGGACATCTTGTTCAAGCTGATTTAATATTTTTTCGCAGATTCTTTTCGAATTGGGATGCGGATCACAAATACCATCAATTAAAAAATTTTTATACTTACCTTCGGTCAAGTTGATATCGTTCTTTAAGGGAATTCTCTCGTACATTAAGAAAAGCGTTTCTTCTGCGTAAGTTCTAAGTTTTGCGTTTTTACTTTTTATAAAATTAAACAAGGGAATTGGATCAAAAGTCTGACCCGCTTCAGAAATCATAGCGTATTTTATATTCCTTGTGAATTCGTTCTTTTTGGTTAGAAAATAATACGATGTGAAGATAATAAGGAATACTTCTTCTATTACTGCAGCCCAAGCAAAACTCAAGTAGTTAGGAACGATTTGGGTCGTAAAAGCCCAAATCTCGAAAGTGTGCTCTAATTTCTCTGCGTTTACAATCAGAAAGTTAACCAAAACATTCAATCCAACAGCAGCCATTAAGTATGCTGCAAAATAAATGTCGATACCTCTATATTTTATTTTTCTACCCCAAAAGCGTGTGAAATATCCTATTATCCCAAATAAAAGCGTCACAAAAACCATACCGGCATAAGAATAAGGAGAGATTGCCAGCGCTCCCGTAAAATAAAAAGCGGCAGTTTGAATCATAGAGATCCATGCCCAAACAAATACAAATAACATCAACCCAAGCAATATTCTCGGACCAGGGTCAGAAATAAATTCTTTCATAGATCTTTCTCCATTTTCAAAAGTTAAAAATATAGATCGGCTTGGATCCGGAAGATGATAATACACATTGGTAATTCCAGCAATATATCCCTTAGAACCGTAAAAAGTCAAAATCATCAAAGGATAAGTAAGAGTCCAAGTCATCCAAATTAATATTAAGGGAATACTTAAAAAAGTCGAGATTAACAAAGGGGGAATAAAAAATACTCCAAAAAATAACCCTAATGCAATTAGTAGTGAAATAATTTTATTATCGGTTTTGTTTATTATTTTAGATCCGATAAAGCTATGAAACGGAGTCATCCCTTCGTCTGATGCTTCGCTAAGAGCAATAAAAATAAAGTCTATTAAAGGATAAAACGATACATAGCTTAAACAGATAACAAAAGGAATTAGAAGCAGGAAAGGATGAATTTCAGGAGGTGGTTCGGGACTATTCGTCCAAAACTGCGGAGTTTCAACAGCAAATATAAATGCCATACCCAAAACAACCATAACCGCCATAGCAAATATAAAACCATAAATAATACATTGTAACCTGTCTTTTAAGCTAAATTCTCCCTTTAAAACAAGCGAAACTTGGGAATGAATAAGTAAAGTTCCAAGAAAAAAGGCTATAATAAAAATAATAAAAAGTGCAATAGAAGCTGGATTTCCGAAAAAGATCGAATATAAGCTTTCTTGTATTAACATTGTATTCAGATGCGATAAGAATGTTAGGGATTTAATAAAAAACTATTTTCCTTGATATAAATTTTATAGTAAATAAGATTAATTTAATTTATTAAATTATTTCTAAGTTAAAATTTTGAAGAAAATTGAGCAAGATCTAACAGATCTTTTATACCGATTTAATTTTATTTTTAAAAATGTCGAAGTAATTTGTGAATGTATAGATGATTTTCCCGAATTCACGATATTAGAAAAATCTTTTGGACCTTTCAAAAGAAATAAAAAATATCGACTTCAATTCTTTATTGCGGAAATTTTTGTGGAAAGGAATGTTCTTAAAATTGACAATAAAGAAAATTTAAATTACACAGATGTCCAAAGATATGCAATTGCTGAAAGCGACGATATGCGATTAACTATCCAGAATAATTCTTACTTCTTTAACAAAATAAAGGAATTTCATACATTTACTAAAAAAGAGGTCATAGATGGTAAGAAACATCAAAAATTTCTTGATAATTTCAATTCTTATTTTGCAAGTTTTCTTGATACACGATTATCCAA
>WJKD01000339.1 GCA_014729315.1 Promethearchaeota archaeon
ACCCATAAATTAGCGATATATTCTTAGATCATAATTTGAACTGGGGGTAAATTATTGTTCTTTAAACAATATTAAGCATTTTTACCAAGCTCCTGAAATTGATTAAAATTCAATCTAAACACCCTAATAATGTATGAGAAATTGAACAATCTTACTTAAAAATCTTAAAAAAAGATTTAAAATTATTTAAGATAGAATTGTCTATAGGATTGCCTACCCTAATTTTAGGACTAATAACTTAATTGAATTTATTAATACAATTTTATTGGATTTTGTTCATATTATTTTTTGGTTGCTCCTTCCCCAGATGATTCTCTCATCTTAACGTATTTTTATACTGATTTCATTATTTTGACTTAATGGTTAATTTTAGGATCTATTTTATTTAAGTTTATCTTTTATTTCAAATGAAAAAAAAGAACTCTGATTTTCGATGACTATCAACTGTTCACATCATAATTTAGATTTATATTACCTATTCTTTTAATATTAGTCTTTGATTCAATTTATTAGACTCTCAGCTAATGGGTATTTCTTAATTTGATTAAAAAGTAAACCGATATGATAATTGGGAGTATAAAAATGTTTTAGATATTTAGTTCCATATCCCTCTTTTTTTAAAACCTTTCTCAAATAGCATTTTTCAGCTTCACATTTCCCTTTAACGCAGTAACATGCTCACCTCCCAGTGTTCTAAAGTAAAACTATTGCTATCGTTTAAGTCATCCCGAAATCCCCCTAAGTTCCAATGTGAGGGTCTATACATATCTTCTTCGCAGAGGAGTTGTGAGGAATTGATCCACTGAACTAAATTGTTGCATTGAGTGCTATAGCCCGAGAAATTTTCTAATAAAACATCCAAGGTAGGAACTGCCCAGTAGGTATCTAACACATTCGCATTTCTCAGATAATAAGGGCCATTTTCGTAGGATACCCGCAAAATCCGCTGGTTTCGGGATGATAACACGACCAAATGAAATCAATGGTTCCTTGCGAGTCAACTAAAGAAAGATTCCCCAGCAAGTTTAAAGCTAACATAGCTTAGCAATTGGTGATCAGTAGACTGGTGCGGCAGCTCACCTTGTCAAGATCTAGGTAATTTGTGCAATCTAAATAGCGACGGCTGTAATCATCACTAAATAGATTTGCGGTATCATTATAATTTGACATAATGAATTCTAAAGCTTGTGTAAGACTGAGTTTATCTTCACGTCCTGTGGCATAAAGAATGTATAATGCATAATACGTTGCTGAAATGGAGGGCCGATATATAGCGGGAAAATACCCCTTATTGTTATAATGATTAAATTTGCTGGTGAGCTCCTCTTGGAGAAGATCCCAATTAGATTTTACTTCTTCAATAGAAGATCTGTGAAGATTCCTAATTTCATTATCTAAAAGGTAATCTGTTTTATTCTCCTCAATTGATAAAGATACTTTGGAGTTCTGAGTAAATAGTATTCCATGGGAGATTACAAACACAAGTAAAATCACTAGAATGTCAAATCGTAAAGTCATTTCTCTATTTTTCATTTTTTTAATTTTCAAATTAAGTCACCTAACAAAATTTACCTATTTTTGAATTGAAGATATTTAAGTAAAAAATGACAGAAATGTAAAAATAAGATAAAATTAAAACAATCTAACCATTTCAAAAAAATAATCAGTCAACCGCAATTAAAAGAGAAAACATTCATAAAGTCTATTACTTCTCTAATGCTCTCTCTTAAAATTGAGTAATCCAATAGATAATAATATTTTATCTATTAATATAATGTGAGATTCCTTCTTTCATGCGTTGAGTAAAAATTTAGGTAAAAAACTTAAGATTAGGGAGCAAATAGAAGGTTTAGAGCGAGAAAAATGGATCTGCTAATATTGGTGAAATCTTTAAAATTATATTTTCTCAATTTTTGTTTAAATACTCACAGTTTATTTTATCTTAGATTATTAAAATTTCTCATAAAAAAGAATAATGATGTGAGTATTTGACTTATCTTACATGTAGAATGTGCGGAAAACTAATTTCAGAAGAATTGATTCGTAACTATCGAAATGGGGGAGATAAAATTTACTGTGAGTCTTGTGGTTATCTTGTTTCTATGGATTTCTCGGGAGAAATCTCTCCAACGCCCTCAGAACAGCGGGAACCCGTATCAGAAAAGGAAAACTCACCAAAAGAGAACGCTAAAAGTCGCGGGAAACTAATTAGTGATATTGATAGTTTTTTCTATCGATATGCTTATCAGATACTCATGAATTCCAAAATTTGCTCCCTTGTATGGGATAAGAAGAAAAATATAGGGTTGAGTCAAATTCGAAAATATACCGACATCATGAAGGATTTAATCTTAAAGCACTCATTTCCAGCTCATTGGATAAGTCGGGCTGCCACTTCACAAGATAAGCTATTGGTCCAAATTGAGATGGTGAAAAAAGATCTTAACCATGACCAGAGATATAAGGCAAAAGTGTTTCCATTTTTGGCGGAAGTTATTGAAGTGGTCTTTGATCTCATTGTAGGAAATTATAAATTTCGTAACTTAAGGGAAAAACAGCAAATTCAAATTATAAAAGACTTGAAGAGTACCTTTGGATTTAGAATCGGAGCACAAGAATACCAAACATTTCGCTATTGTCTCTCCGAATGGTTTGCCCAAGAGATTTATCATAAATTGCAACAGAGCGAACTGGATAATAGTAAGGGAAAAGAGCACTCAGCGGATATTCCGGATAGCGAAACCCCCTCTTATCACGCTATGGTCAGTTCTCTTATTAATAAATTTATGAAAAACCCCTCGAAATACCCGACACTCCAACCCTATTCCCGAGAGCTTAAAAAGTTTATTTTACGTCTAACTATTGATCAATTCTATTATACCTCTTTTGTAGATTATGTCAGGTGGTTGACTCGAAATCTTGATGCAATCCGTCAAGCAAAGCAAGATCTTAAGGATTTGAACCCTCTCTTAAACCGTCTTTTAAATTGGCTTATTTTTCGATCGTTTATTATAGATTGTCGTTTTCCCAAAAAGTTCAAAGCCAATTTAGCGTTAATTCTTTCACGGATGATTTTTATAGCAGTTAAACGATTTGCCATGGATAACAAACTTAATTTGAGGAAATTAAAGGTTCCAGATGCATTCTACAAAGGTGTAGGTAATAATTTGGCACATAAAGTCAGAAAGGATCGTCCCATTCACAATTTTCATTTGCTTAGATTAGAAACAATCTCCCATGAGGAATTTTTTAACTACTATACTCGGTTTCAGAAGATTCTTCAAGAAGATAAAATTTATTTCTTAAGTTTTAAAAAGTATGTTATTGGTCTAACCAAATTAATTCGCAAACATCTCACGGGAACTAAAGAAAGAACTCAATTTAATAAGTTTGATCATATTTTACATAGAGAACTGAGATATTTAGATACCATTCATCCTGAAAAGTTTCTCATTAAGGATAAAAAGGGATCTTTAAATAATTCTTCATCAATTAAAGACCAGAACAAAATTAAGGATTATTCAGAAATAATGGCATTAGTGGGAAAAGATAAGGTTATTTCATTAAAAAATTATTCCCGACGGGGAAGGAATTTCTTATTGCAATATGCCCTCGCTCACCTTGTGAATAAGCCTTCAGTTTCTCTTGATACTGTTGGAAGTGACCTGTTTAATTCTATGGAAAACATGGCTCAGTTTCTAAAGAAGAAATCGGGGAGAAGAACAGATAATATTGCCGCTTATATGAATTCTGAAGCCTTCCCCCTTCTTAAAAGTCTTACTGAGAGTCAACAAAATGTGGTTTTGTACAAAACTTACAGAAAGACAAATCCGGATGAAAAACCCGCCATTCACTACTTTACAGATAAAGAGCAGGTCAAAATTTTTGATGAGATAATGAAGATTTATTTCTCCTCGCCGCAAGCCATTCAACTATTCAAAAAATTTGTTCTCACCATCATTAATATTGCCCATTATTGCATGACCCATGGGCAAACTCGAATTTCCCTTCATGAACTCCAAAAAACGGTGCTCTTCACTTATGGAGGGCTAAGGGAAAGGCATGTTGAAAAGTTAATCAGCCGCGCTAAACAGCATCCGCTCATAGAGCCCCAGTTCAAACCCAAGGGATACAGTAAAAAAAGTATCGAAATCACCCGAAAATTTTCGCTCCATCCGCTGGTGATGCCCAACGACAACTCCAATCCCTCAACTAAATCCGAAAGGCAGTATTTAAAAGCAGACATCAAACATTACATGAATCAAGGGCTAAATCTTCGAAAAGTATATTATGAGCGCCTTAAAGATTTTATTCGAGAACTCTATCCCCATGAAATCGAGGGGATTCTCCAAAAACGCGCTGAGCTTGTAGCTCAACAGCTTAGGTTGCATAAAATCCGAAAAGCGGTTAAAACTAAGCGCAAGACCCCCAAATTAACGCGAAAACTGGAATCGTTAAAAAAAGTCATAGCAACCAAGGAACAAGAATTAGAGAGCTATTCGCTTATTAAGTTTTTCAGTTCTGACCCTTCAGAGACGCACATTAAGGGCAAATTCTATAATGCATTTAACTTAAGTCAGATTGCCAAAACTCAAGAGGTACGAGAACGGTTCGGTCGATGTTTATATGAGGAAGTATTCCATGCGGCCCGTAATATGTTTATTCGAATCGGTCGGTTGCATGTACTACTTAAGTATTTTGAAGATCCTCAACAGCTAGGCAAACTTATCGCAAACAAGGGAATGCGCTCTAAAGCACTGATGGACCTATTGAAATATGACATATTCGGGAATTTCAACCCCCTCTCCTACGCTTTCGTGGAGAATCATGTGCGGCAACTGCGAAATATGTTATTGGCTAAGTTAGAATTCAGTACCGCAGAATTTCGAACGCTACCGGAGCCTAACGAGGGGGAGGAAAAACAGGAAGAATTCGTGAAAAATTCCCTCATTCAATTTCTCCATAATGCTCTGAACGCTTTGAAAGATAACCCGAAGAAGTATTTTTCCACCGTTAAAACCTCGCTTCTCACTGAATTAAATTCCCAGGATCTAAAAGAAGCATTTGCCAAGTATAAAAAATACTATAAGATCAATATAAAACGCGCCACCATCAGAACGTTCAAAAAAATTCAAAAACTTCGACAAAACATAGCCAAGATTGTCCATCAAGAGAAAAACAACCAACCTCTTTCCAAGCGTCAATTACGAAATAAAGCTAAATGGATACGACATCTTAATCGCCTCACAAAGAATCTCACGCAGCTTTTAGGCTTTACTGAAATCGACCTTTCCAATTGGAATTTATCGCAGTTTAAGGTGGAACGAGATCACGTGTTAGACTCGTTTGAAAACACTCTGAAAGACGCTATTAAGACCGAATTTGGGGCAAAACCTATGGCCGAAGTGGTGCAAAATCTATTAAAGGGGGTATTAGCCGAAGAACTACAAATTTATCTGGACCCCCCCTCAACGGATCGGAAGGTGTTAAATCATCTGTTCAACGCCCGCATGCCCTCGCTTACCGTGAAAACTCTCGATCTTGTGGGACTATTAAGTTACATTAGAACGAAGATGATCCGTCACCTCCGTACTACTTTCCCCGAAATCTTATTCAAAGGCGCATTCCATTTGAGGAAATTAGGGCAGATTATTTCACGTGCCCTCGGTCAGTTGCGTGAATCTAGCTTGAATCTTTTCGATCAGATTCATTTTCATTCGCCTACCTTTTCTACGGCAAAGGATGATGACCAAGTGTTTTTATGCAATTATGACCAAAAATTAATAAAACTCTCTTATCAGAGAGGAAAGGATAATGAATTTTTATTACAATTACGAGATGATGATCAAAGACTTAATCACTTAGTTGAGGAAGACGGGGCGATTCCCCTCTCCCCGACGATTACCGTTAGCGGACCAAAAATCCTATTACACCAGCCTTTTAGGATTCCCATAAAGGCGAGAACCCACGACGAGGACACTATTAAAATAGTAATGGGCGTGGATATTGGTCTAAAGGATTTTGCCGTGGTATCGATCCGGCGAGAGGGAAAAGAGATTGCCCGCTATTTTTTAAATGAACGTACATTGTTCAATTACTATTTCGATTCACAGAGGAACGGAAAAGTCAATAAAGAATTAGTCCTTAAATCACCCGTTCGTCGTCTTATTAATAACCCCTCCGACAAGTTTTCCAATGTAAAAAACACTCTCATATCCTTACGCAAACAGCAAAAAACGATACAATCCAAATTAGATAAGCTGAAGGGCTATTATGATCAAAAGTATGAAAGAATCCGAACTCAGTTGGCAGCATTAAAGAAAAACGATCCCAAGGTACTTCAAGAATTAGCCACAATTCTTGAGGAGCTTATAGAATCTCGAAAGGCAGGATACTCCAATTATGAATTACCGTATTCGGAATTTCTCCCCATTATCAAGCAAAGATTAAGGAAAAATCAATTGGGAACGAAATTAGACGAGCTCAAGCTTAATTTTTCCGAATTAAAACACCTTCTATATTACTTAAAGAATCCCGGCGATAATTCCCGATTAACTCCCAGATATCGCTATAAATCCGAATATAATCGCTTGTATCGAATTCAAAAGAGTCTGGATCGTCGAATGCAAAATCTTCATTCGGAACTTGTCAATCTTACCAGCCACCACTTAGTAGATTTGGCCCGACTTCACGAAGTTACGGAGATTAAATTTGAAGACTTGCGTTGGTCGCAACATCAACGGAAAGATCAAATCGGCTACTTTTTGTCCTCATGGCAACGTCATTGGTTTTTTTCTCAAATTATCCAAGCCAGCACCCACTTAGCCACACAGTATTCCATAAAAACATTACTGGTAAATCCGAAAGCCACCTCTTATCGTTGTTGTAAATGCGGTAATGAAAAAAAAGAGGATAGGCAAGAAAAAGTCTTTAAATGCTCTCAGTGCGGAATTCAACTGGATGCGGATTTAAATGCAGCGCGCAATATTGCGATGGTTTCATCCCCTTGAAGCAATCTATAGGGTTGCTTTAGGAGCCTCCGTTGGGGCTCACTCAAAGGATAGACACTGTCTAGAATTGTCTAGATTTTTACCAACGGTCATAATTTTCTCCAAAGGAAAAATGCCATCTCCCATCGAACGTCCCGTGCTCGATTCTGCCGTGAGCTTGATAGATTTCCTCCGGACTACGTATTTTAATCATCTTTTCTCACTCTAATTTTTATTATTGGATATAAAAAGAAAGTCGAATTTATAAATTCTACATTTAT
>WJKD01000340.1 GCA_014729315.1 Promethearchaeota archaeon
AACCTGTTCTGGTAGATTATGTCCGTACACCTGTAGGTAAGAAAAGAGGGACACTTGTTCGCCATCGTGGTGACGATTTAATGATTCATTGCTACGAGACTTTACTGAATAGGAATGATTTCGATAAAAACCTCATTGGAGATTCAATAGTCGCTTGTAATTCTCAAATTGGAGAATGCGCTTTAGATATAGGGAGAAACGTAGCATTGGCAGCACATCTTCCATATGAAGTCCCGGGAATGTCTGTCAATCGACATTGTGCGAGCGGATCACAAGCAGTACTATCCGCTTGGCAGGCAATTGCTTCTGGTATTCACGACGCCGTTATATGTGGTGGTATCGAAATTCAAAACAAGTTTCCCATTGGTGCTGACGCCTATATATACGATGAAGAACTAAAAAAGCCGATGATGATTGCACCTAATAAAAAAATTCTCTCCAATCCTGGTGTTGCAGCGAAGTTAAAGGAATATAATACGACGATAGCGGGGCAGATAAATTCAGCTCATGTTTTGGGCGTCCATTATTATTCAAAACATAAAGGAATCTCCATGAAAGAATTTAAAGGCGATTATAGGGACGATTTAAAGCACGACTTGGACGAAATTTCTCTTTTGTCTCACGAAAAAGCTTGTAGTACCTGGGACGAAAGAGGAAAAGAAATAGAACCCATATGGTGTCCAAAATTGGACGAAAATGGCAAACCTATGTTGGACGATAAAAATAATGTTTCAAAAGACGAGAGCCTTTCGATTTTAACCTCTAGAGATGAGACACCCCGGCCAGGCACTTCGATGGAAAAATTAGCGAAACTAAGGACGATAATAGGCAGAAAAAGCAAGGCTTTTCTTACAGCGGGTAATAGTTGCCCAACAAGCGATGGTGCCGCTGCCCAAATTTGGATGACGAGAGAGTTGGCTAATGAGCTGGGTTTAAGAATTCGAGCAACTTTAGTTAACTTTTCGATAATTGGGAGTGATCCGGTGTTAATGTTAGACGGACCAATAAAAGCGATTCCTGAAGCTCTGAATAGAGCAGATATGACACTCGATGATATGGCTTTCATCGAAATTAACGAAGCTTTTAGTCCCGTTGTATGGGCATGCTGTAAAGAACTCAATATAGATTGGAAGGATCCACGCTTTAATCCATGGGGCGGAGCAATTGCTTTAGGACATCCTACTGGAGCAACTGGAGCGAGGCTTATAGCTACCAATGTGTCTCAACTCGAACAATCTGGAAAAGAATACGCAATAAGCTCGATGTGCGTTGGATTTGGCATGTCAATTGCCACCATTGTAAGAAACGAGCATCCAAAATAAGTTTAGACTTTTTTCTCTTTCATATTTTTTTCTTCAACTAAATGTGCTAAATTAGAATGAATTTTCTTAATTATATTTAATTTTTAACCCATTTGTTTAAAAAATTGGTCTCATAATCTAGCGTTAGTAAAAAACGAATCAAGAAAAGGTATACAAGAGCTAATTGAAAATGTCTAAATCAAAAAACATCAAGAATATTGCGATTATAGGTGCTGGTGAAATGGGTCATGGAATCGCTCAAATTGCACTTATGGCGGGTTACAATGTGAATCTCGCTGATATTAAAGAAGATTTAGTTAAAAATGCCGTTTCCGAAATCGAAAGCGGATTAAAAAAAGCTGAATCAAAGGGTAAGCTTCAAAAAGGACAAAATGCCTCGGATCTACTAAGTAGACTTAATATGACAACAAAAAATACCGAAGCAGTTAAAAATTGTGATTTCATGATCGAAGCAGTGATTGAAAAGATGGAGATTAAAAAACAAGTTTTCGAAGTAGCTGCTGATAATGCTCCCGAACATACTATTTTAGCCTCGAATACTTCGACCATGTCCATTAGTGAAATTGCCAAAGCTACAAATCGTCCTGAAAAAGTAATTGGGATGCACTTCTTTAATCCTCCGATTTTGATGAGATTAATCGAAGTTATTCACGGGGAAAAGTCGTCCGAGAAAACGATTAAAAAGGCTAAAAAGCTAGGTAAAACCTTACCTTGTTTGAGAGGAGACAGATACATTGCTGAAGTTCTTAAAGATCGTCCCGGATTTATCGTTAATCGTCTTAACGCTCCCGTTCAAATTTATATGAGCTGGGTGTTTGATAAGGCCGAAGAAAAAAAGATCGGCTGGGAACAAATTGACGCGGATGCAGGAGGTATTATGCCAATGCCACCGTGTATGCTCATGGATTTTACGGGTATTGATACAGTATATCACACCATGAAATATTACGAAGAGACTTTATCAGAGGATTTTAAACCGGGGAAAGTAATCACGAGGATGTACAACGAAAATAAATTAGGCCAGAAGACCGGAGAAGGTTTTTACGACTGGAGCAAGGGAAGAGACGCAATTAAAATAAAATATAAAAATGCAGAACCTGCAGGTTTATTTAATGTTCAAAATACCATGGCAATAATGCTCAACGAGGGTTGCAGAATTCTCAAGGAAGAAATTACAGAAAGCTATAAAGTAATCGACAAAGCAAATATGGCGGGAATGAATACTCCAGGCCCCTTCGGTCCTGGTAAACGAAGCTACGAGAAATGGAGCGAAAAGTTAGTAGATCTGGCAGATAAAACAGACAAGGATTATTTAGCACCGATAGACTTAATGAAGTCTGGTAAATTTAAGGATTATAAATAAATTTTTAAAATTTTTCTTTTTCTCATTTAATTTACAGAATACATCAATAAAAAGATGAATTTTTGAGCTTTTTTCTAGAATCGTTTATATAATGTCAATTTAGATAAAATTTGACCGCATGAGATGTCAGAAACCAATAATGTTTTTATATTAAACTATCTTAAAGGAACTTAATATTATAAAAAACATGGGGTTTAAGACAATTGAATAAAAAAATTTACTGTATTTTAGCTTTAATTTTAATCCTAGCGATTTCTTGGCAAGCTCCCGACACAACTGCTCAAGAATCTTCAAAAGTAAAAAAATCTAATTCCGGCGTAATGAGTAATGTTATTATTGACGGAGTTATTAGCAGCGGCGAATGGGATGACGCAGACTGGAAAATACCATTTTATCTCAATATTGATGAGACTAATGGTGACGATACAGACGGATATAATTTTTTATATCTAGGAGAAGATGCGAACAAACTCTATATCGCTTTAGATCTAGCAAGTGACCGAACACCTGGAATCTCTGGAGAATGGATTGGTGTATGGTTGAACTTTGGCAACAATACTTTTTCTAGTTATGCAGAATGGAAGGAATTTTTAAATAATAAGACAGAATCATTAATCCATAATACCGAAAAAGATGCTATTTGGGAATATTTTACGAATGAAATACCCGGTGGAGCTTCATCTTTCAACGTAAACAACGATAACGAATACAATACAATTTACGGTCAAATAGAAGGAAATCGTACGAATTTCTGGATAGCTTATCCTACATTTAACATAACTTCTCAAGCAGTAGGGAATGATAATCTAGCACAAATCGACTTCTCTGTAGATGTAAACGAATGGTTCTACGAGCCTGAATTGACGATAAACCACGCTCTGCAGGATGTCTATTTTAAATTGAACACATCCACAAACACCACCTTAGACGAGCATAAATTAATCTATTGGAATAACGATGGAAGTTTTCCGGAGATGGATGATAATTATCAAGTTTATGATCTTAATTTAGGAACGGGATTTGTTGGAGAAGAAATTGATTACGATGTTAATAATCTGACAACAGATAACAAGCTTCAATTTTCATTGTTTGCGAACAACAGTCAGCCTTTTGAAGTATATCTTAATCAGTTACAAATGTTTTTGCTATTAAATAAAACAAACGATGCCGCGACCGTTACCCAACCATATTCTTCAATAAGAAATTATGATATCGACTGGAGTTTTCAAAATAGTCCAAATAATGCGACTGATCATAGAATGTATGAAATTGCCATTCCAAAAAATAGTCTAGAAAAATATAATGCCAGCGGAGATCTGGGAATAATTGTGGGGGGATACGGAACTATGGCATTTTTGGGCACCAGTTATTGGGTCTTTTCAAAAATTAATACAGGAATTAAAATCGAGGAGAACGATAAGTATAATTATTATAATATGCAGGGATGTGTTTCGCAGAGCATAAGTCTGTTAGATGACGACGATGACGACGATGACGATGCTAAAAAAGATATATACGAGGTTGCAGGTTATGAATTAATTGCCCTCATCGCTGTTCTAGGAATCGCAACTCTCATTATTACAAAAAAAATGATGAAAACTTAATTTTTCTTATAAACTCTTTTTTTTAATTCTAAGGTTGAGGGATAGAAACATTTTAGATGTGATAAATATAATGAAGACCAAATCATAAAAAATTTATTTTTTGAAAATTTTGTTATTTTATAATATTTAGATCAAATATGTGGATATAGAATAAACCTGTTTTTACATGAAAGTAGGGATTTCATATGAAAGAAAAGCATAAAAAGAAGAAGTCAAATAATGAAAATAATGAAGTTAAAGAGGAAGAAAGC
>WJKD01000035.1 GCA_014729315.1 Promethearchaeota archaeon
AATCGGGGCCAGGAGCGTGTATCATCTTTCTAGGGATTCCCTTGCACTCGTAATTCAATAGTTCGTCGGCATCAGGACCAAGCAATTTTTTAATTTCTTCAATATTCATAGATGACATAACTGATTAGAAAATAAGTAAGTTAGATTAAAAATGTTTTCTCTTCTATGCAGTAATATGTATTGATGGGTTAATGAGAATTTTATGTAAGAAAAATAAAGTCCCACATTTCTCTTATTTAATTGTGAACCGAATAAAATTTAAGGTTCAAAATAATTCAATTATATGGAATCATGAAGAAATATGACTTTGATCTGAGAGTACAAGAAATTCTTAATAAAAAATTTAGTGATTTAAGAGATGTAGATTGGAAGTCTTGGCTTAGAATTAATTCCCTAGAAGAATACGAGGAATTAGCGCTTGAATTATCTGGATTGGGGAATCAAAGAGACTTAATCGACCGTTTGAAAGAAGAAAAAACAGAATCGAGGGAGCTCTCAGTTGATTTAGAATCTTATGTTCAAAAATTTAAAGGATCATATCCATTAATTTTAACGCATACTTCCGGCACTACCAATAGCCAAATCTCTGCCCTAAAATGGTTTCACATGTCAGATTACTTGATTAGAAATCTATGGGGTCCTGGAATGCAAGCCATTTTCGAATCAAGTGGTTTAAATAACGAGAATTCTGCCGTCGTATTTGTACCTTCTAGATTAGATATAGATGGCCTCAACGAAATAGACAATAAGAAATATATCTCATTGTATTCTGCAGAATTCTCTCAAAGAATTATGCTATCCGCAATAAAACCTAAGTCTTACCTATTTTACCAGTACAAGGTCTCCTCCAATATCGAAACAATCGCTGATCTGTTAAGTTTAAAAGAAATTGCCATCGTTTCTGCACCATCTGCGACGATTTTGAAATGGGCTAATCTAGAAAAATTAAAACAATATCTGAAAACATCTTTAAAATCGTCGTCATTTGATAGCGAAAATTATCTCTTAAAAAAACTTTTAAACATACTAAAAAGAGAAAGTTTAACAGAAGGTACATTAAAGATTCGGAAATTACTCTCTAATGCGCTCTGCAATTCTAAATTGGTATTTAGTATAAGCTCTCTCAGTGAAAGTCAATGGAATTTAATAAGAGATTTCATGAAATGGAAAAAGGGAGAAGAAAAATTTACTAATTTATATGTTTGCTCCGAGATTGGCCCGTTTGCTTCCAGTTTACCAGATGGAGATTACACAATTTCAAAACAAAATAAAATGTATATTTTGCCCCTCACAATTCCATGTATTCAATATCGAGGGAGCATCGAAATCATACCTTACGTGAAAAATAAAATTGGAAAATTACTAGTGTCTAGGTTAAACCACTCAGGATCGAGCCCAATATTAAATATTGATACAGGCGATATTATTAGTATTGAGGGATTTAAAAGATTACCTTTAATTGGAGGAAATATATTAAGAGATAATTTTCAAATCAAATATCCATTGAAAATTTCAAAATCCATAACTAAGCCAGACGATTACGCAATATATGCAGGGGATTTTTTCACGCTAAAAAAGTTCGATATTATCCAACCTCGGATTCTGTTAAATTGTATTAAAAATCAATGCAATTTAAAAATTGATTATCTTCTTCTAGTTAACCAAAATGATTCTAAAAAAGAGATGTGGAAATTGGTTTTTACAAAAAAATCGGATAGTTCTTGTATAAATACATCTGAAATTAATAAAAAATTGAAAAAATGCTCAGAAAAATATGAGAACTATGCAAAGTTGATTACGAATGTGGAGGAGATTAAATTAATTGATGATATTCCAGTTAAATTTGTAAAAGATCGGCAAAAAATTCTCGAAAAAGTTCGAAGTGGCAAGATTCCTAAAGGAATTCTCAAAAAATGGCCTTTATATTTAATAATGCCCTCCAATAACGACGCGATTGAAAAGAATAATTAATCTAGAAATTTTTATAAATAACTTTTTCTATTAGTTATTAGATCTGATAATCCAACAACTAATTCAAGGTGATCATTATTAAGCTCACTCCTATTGATTACATACAAGGAAGTTTTAGTTTAATTTTAGTAATAATATCGTTTACTTTAGGAATAATTATTATTCTAAAATACTTTAAACTTCATTCTAAGCAATACATATACGTAGGGATATCTTGGATTGGTATGGTTTTTCCATGGTTTCCTGACGCGCTGAATTTCATACTTATTATTGTTTTCCAAATCTCTTTATCTCCTTTTATTTGTTTATTCTTAGGATATGGATTTTTACCCTTTTTTATGATGTGCTGGTTAATTGTTTTTACTAGTCTACTCTATCCAAATTATCAAAAAATCATATTATTAACGATGTTGATTATAAGCATAGTTATTCAATCCTTTTTTTTCTTTAATCTTTTTACCGATATTAATCAGATAGGGAGCTTCGTTGGTCCTTTTCAAATTAGATGGAGTTTATTTATGGCGTTATATTTATTTTTTCTAATTCTAATTATTTTTACAACTGGTTTTCTTTTTTCCTTTTATTGCTTAAAGTCATCCAATCCCGAAGTAAATTTAAAAGGTAAGTTTCTGCTGATTGCATTTATATTTTTCACTATCGCAGCTGTAATCGAGGCTCTGGGTCATTTGCAACCTTGGATTATAATTGTAACACGCTTTATTTTGATCTTTAGCGGGATAAATTTTTATATTGGTTTTATTATGCCAAAAAAGATTGAGAAATTTTTCACAAAATAATTTGAATTATAAAATTTCTTAATGATGCTGTTAAACAGACATTTCAAGATTACCAAATTTTTTTTTCAAAAAATGCATTTTATTATTTAATGCCTAAAGAATCAGATTTTAAAACTAAATTTGAAGAGCTTACGAAGAGTATCGAAGGAAATCGGTATTATCACGATATTTATCTCAAAGCAGTTAATCATCCAATTCGAAGGGAAATATTAAGGATATTAAGTGGAGTAAAACAAATGTCCAAAGAAGATTTATTTTCATCGTTAAAAAAGATGAAAATTGTTGAGGATAAATCTACTTTTAATTATAATTTCGATTATCTTAAACAAGCATTGTGTATAGAAATCGTTGAGGACTCAGACTTAGGTAAGAAGTATGTTAAACTTACGCAAAGTGGAAAGGTAATTGATTTTCTTGAATAAAATATTTAAATCCTTGTATAAACTTTATATTGCTACAATTAATCAACCCCTTTTCAAATAAAGAGATCATTATTTTAATATTTAATAAATTCTTGCTGAGGATTTTGATTATTCTATCTAATTAGAACCTTATTCTTTTTAATAAAATCGTTTAATAAATAAATATAAGAACAATGTAGTAATGTCCCTGAGTGTGTTTATATGTTAGAAAGAGAAAAAGGATGGAATCGCTTAAAGACGATTCTAATAGTTGGAGTTTCCTGGGGAGTCTTTTCCTCAGTGTTAATTCTCTTAATGGAGCCGACTCCCCAAAATTTAGCTATAACAAGTGCAATATTAATAAGTTTTATATATACGATACTTTTATACGCTACAAGAGGATTTTGGTTAATAAAATTGAATTAAAATCCTAGTAGAAGCGCAACATTACTTTTTATAATCAATGCGGTAATTATTGAAACACTCTTTTTGGTCACAGAACAAGTTTTTGGGGCTTCAAATGTGGCAGCTCACTCAAATTTGTTAATTGATCTAATTATTACCATGCCTTGGTATATTTTGTTAGCAAGATCCTTCGTCAAAATCCAAAACCGTCAGAGATTTTCTAAATCAAAGGTTCTGCTTCTGGGAGGAATATATGAAATCGGTGCTGATGGATTTGCTGGTCCATTTCTTGGGTTACTATGGGGAGACTATTTGATATTAAATCCTTTTTATTGGATTTTAATAATGACAATATCATTTTGGCAATTTATTTTAGTATATAGTTCTTTAGTTTTACCTCCGGTTTTAATTTTAAATGAAACCCCCACCCCACCTTAATTATGGACGAGAGATCTCCATTAAAGGACGCACTGCGCCCATTAATTTATATCTTTCCATATACTTTATATTTAATCTTCATCTTTCTTCTATTTATGGGTTTGGGTGTACTTTAAAATAATAAACAAAACAAGTATATTAGAATTCGTCTGAAAACAATTTTTTATAACATTTACAACAGGGGATGCCAAATTCTAATTTGTAACTATTATTTCTATCAACTTTAAAATTCATGATTCTGATTAATGAATTTCTTATTGCCTTATTTGTTTCGTCAAAGAATATTTTTTTTAAATTAAAATAGTGATTAAGCGATCCACAAACGGGACAAATTGAATAATATTTAACGAATTCGTAAAAAAAGTCTTTTTCACTTTCGGTTAAGGCGTCAAACTTTAAATCTGGATTAGAGAGAATCAAATCTTTTAACAAATCTAACTCTTCGAGCATCTGGTCGCGTAAATAATTCTCATCGTCATAACTGTTGTTAATAGGTTCATCTGGATTATTTAAGAAATCTTTCTTTTCGTATCTGTCAAAATATTCTAAAGCATTGTTAAAGAGAATTAATTGTTTTTCTGTTTTTTTTGAGTTGTTATTATTCATAGAGATCGGTTATTTTAAACGATAATAAAATTCAATTCTCATGCATTTAGTGGAGTAATATGTTAAAAAATGTTATTCTTATTTTTAGAAACTGTAATTCATAAGTAGGCTAAAAAACTTTAATTGTTAAAAGCGAGAGAAATTCTTATATTGGAAAAATTAAGAACGAATTTTAAGAAAATCAACAACAAAGAATTTTAACTTAAAATAACCTCATAAAATGTTATAAAATTTATCAGATCGATGGAATAACCTATTATTTGCACTTTTGTTAATTCTTTTTATCTCAATAACCTTAGATGGAGCAAAGTATTCAAACTCAAAATTTACCTCGTCGCCTGCAGATTTATGAGGCATAGGCATCAAACGTGCTGTTAGTGGTTTTTTATGAGTTAAAGAGATTACAGCAACATCTAGTAGAATATTAAATAATTCCTCTTCGGTCACATCTCCAGGTAAAGGTACACAATCAAGTCCAGTTCCACATACAGTAGAATATAACAATAGGGTATCAATATCGTATCTTTTTTCCTTGAGTCTTTCGGCTAAAATTTTATCCTCAAGAATAGGTTGCATGAACCCCGAAAATCCAATAATCTTCTCCTTTTTCGGAATAGCATCTGTAATGATAGAAACTCCCAAGAGACTTCCATAGGAACCAAAATAATCTACTCCCATTTTCTCAATAGCTTCTCCAATACTTCTTTCCTTCCGAGGATAAGGTGCTGGGGAAAAATCAACTCCTTTAAACTCAAGGTCATATTTTTTAGCTATTTTTTCACAAGTATATATTATTGAATTGTAGATTTCTTCAAATTTATTTCTTAAGCTGCTTTTTACTGCCATTAGCGATTTTGAACTATCGATAATTTTAACCACTTCATCCGCCATTTCTAAAGCTAAGGAGAATTGGGGCTTTTTCTTACCAGAATGATAAGCAGCCGGGAAAAATGGCGTGTTGGAGGGCACATTATAACTTACACAAAATTTCAGATTGTTAAATGGGTCTGGAGCTGAAAGTTTTTTAATTAATTTAGCACAAACTTTTAAAGCTAGAAAACTAATACCGCAATCTGATATTGCGGGAATAGATGTGAAAAAATTGGCATATTTTTTAAGTAATATGTCAAAATCATTTAATAGCAATTTATCAAATAAATCAAAATGTTCTAATTCTTGAGGATGCATAGTAGAACAAGAATAATAATCAAATCCATATATTTTTAATAAATTTTGTAGAACCTCCAACTCGTTCTCTATCATTAAAAAAGTCTCTTTAACATTTTTTCGAAATACTAATTCATCTGCGTAAGAAATAAGTGGTTGCGAGCAAATTCTTTTCGACTCTATTCCAATACCTTGGTCTATAAATGAATTAGTTAAATCCCTATTGAATAGTGAAAAAAGATCTAATTTATCTTCCAAAAACTTTTCGGTGTTTTCGTGTTCGTATAAAATTGGAATATTTTGACCTATAGTTATTGATCTAATTTTCATATTGAATTCTATTAATTTTTTAATAAGAGTTCCTATAAAGATTAATTATTCATCCCATTCTATTAAAATTAACATTAGGATAAGATTAGGAAAAATATAAAACATCTAAAGAGAAAGTATCTGATTAATAACCATTTTTAATTTATTTGCTAAAGGGGGATTTGCATCTTTACACGCATTAAAAATAATTAGTCCTAGTTGAGCGTATTCTTTTTTTCTCTGGAGGTTCCATCGAGTTCCATCCATATCTAGCAAATTATCTATTCTATCAGCCATCTTAATTATTTTAGCTTCGCGAGATGCGTCTTTGAATGATTCTAGCCATTGATCTTTCTTATTTTTATCTTCTGGTTTTGTAAGCTCCTCTACTAAATTCGCAACCTTAGTACCGAATTTTCTTCTGATTTCTTTTAAAGGGGTATCTGTATCCTCTACTATGTCGTGAAATAATGCTGCGATCATTAAATCTTCGTTTTCAAACTCATTATATTCATAAGCTCTTAGTATTGCTAAAATACGTATTGGATGTACGACATAAGGAAGATTAGAAGATTTACGCTTTAACTTCTTATATTTTAAAAATGCATAATTAATGGCATTCCAAAAATTTGAAAAAGGAATCATATCTCGTCCAATCGAGCTTTTTCAACTTCTTTCGTTTCTACGGATAGCGCTCTTTTATATTCTTCTGGTTTAATAGTACCAAGATTTTTTATTGTTTCAGTAAATTCTCTTATGAGTTTAGCGAACTTTTCCCCTTCACCTGCTGAAATACTTTCAATTTGTAATCTATTTTCGTTGATTCCCATTTCTGTGAGCATTTCCTTAATGCTTGCGTATCGTTTCTTTGCCTTCAAAAACCCTGTATCGTAATGACAATCTTGTTCATGACAACCAGTGATTATGACTCCATCTGCTCCCTTGAAAAACGCTTCAAAAATCAAAGCGGGATCGATCATAGCCGTACACATGACATGAATAGTTCTAACATTCGTTGGATAAGTTAATTTACTGGTCCCCGCCAGATCTGCTCCCATATAAGAACACCAATTACACAAAAATGCAATGATGAGGGGAAATTCTTTTTTAATAGTTAAAGCAGAGTTGATTTGGGTTTTGATTTGATCCCTCCTGAATCCAGGGATATACAAAGCGTTATTGGGACACATTGCTGCGCACGCTCCGCATCCAGAACAATTAGCTTGGATTATTTTTAATTGCTTATCTTCAATTTTCAACGCATTATAAATACAAACATCTAAGCAGAGTCGGCATAAGTCGCATTTTTCTTGATCGCAATAGACAATATGAGGATCTAATTCAACCTTTCCGGCTGCAATTAAAGCGATGGACTTTGCAGCTGCACTTTCTGCTTGAGCAATGCTCGATGGAATATCCTTAGGACCTTGTATAGCGCCTGCTAAATAAATTCCACTGACAGAAGATTCAGAAGGTTTAACTTTTAAGTGTTTTTCAAGCAAAAATCCGTATGTATCTTGCGAGATGTTCAATTTTTGGCTTAGATATCTAGTGTTTTCTGCTGGTTCTATCCCAACGGCTAATATCGCTAAATCAACTTTATGCTCAAATAAAGTATCATCTATTACATCTTCGCCTCTGATTAATAATTGATCAGAAAGATCGCTTTTTACGATACTGGCTATATTACTTTTAACAAAATTTACCCCAAAATCTTCTCTTGCACGATTATAGAACTCCTCGCAATTTTTCCCTACTGCCCTTATGTCGGTGTAATATATTGTTATTTCAATTTCTGGATTTTGCTTTTTTATTAAAATAGCTTGCTTTATTGAGGCATTACAGCAAACTTGGCTACAATATTCATGGTTAATCTTCTTGTTACGAGATCCTACGCACAAAACAAAACCTACCTTCTTAGGAACTTTACCATCCGATGGTTTTACGACTTTTCCGACTGTTGGTCCATCGTTATTAAGAAGTCGCTCCATCTCCATAGTTGTTATAACATCGGGATATTTTTGATAATTTAATTCCGCTAACAAGCTGGGATCGAAAGTTTTAAACCCAGTTGCAACTATGATCGATCCAACTTTGATTTTTATTGTTTGAGTCGTTTGGTCGAAATCAATAGCATCTCGGTCGCAGGCTTGTTCACAAGCTCTGCATCCTACGCAATATTCCTCCATTATATTTGGATAAAGTGGTATAGCTTGGGGATAAGGAACATCTATTGCTTTTCTCGGATAAAATGTGTCTTCTATGTCAATAGGACAAACTTCTCTACAAATATCAAAGCATCCTACACATTCGTCCTCTATTATAAATCGAGGTTTTTTTTCAATAGATACCTCAAAATTGCCAACGTAACCATCCACCTTTTTTACTTCGGAGTAGGTTAATAGTTCTATGTTAGGGTGATCATTCGCTTCAGACATCAAGGGTCCAAGAATACAAATTGAACAGTCTAGTGTGGGAAAGGTTTTATCAAAAAGCGCCATGTGACCTCCGATTGTTAAATCTTTTTCCACTAAGTAGACTTTATAGCCCGCATTAGCAATAACCATCGCCGCCTTTATTCCTGAAATTCCACCTCCAATTACGAGAGTAGCAGGCGTGATTTCTGCGTATTGAATCTCAAGCGGCTCTAAAAGCTTTACTTGTTCAATAGCCATGTTAATTTGATCGATTGCTTTTTGAGTTGCTTTTAATGGCTCGTTTGGATGAACCCACGAGTTTTGTTCTCTAATATTTGCGAAAGAGATAAGAAATCGATTTATTCCAGCTTGTTCTATTGTTTTTCTAAACAACTGTCCATGCAATTTGAAGGAGCAAGCAGCTATAACTATTCGTTCTATTTCTTGGTCTTTAATCTCTTCAATGATATGACTCAATCCCAATTCAGAGCACAAATATTGTTCCCTAAGTATGTGAACATCCGGATACGATTCTTTGTCGCTGAAGTGATCTATTAATTCTTGATTATCAATCACACCGCTAATGTTCTTACCGCAATCGCATAAAAATAATCCTATCTTCACTTTTTTCTACCGTTATTATCTTTCCCTATGAGAAATAAAAGGTTGAGTTTTTAATATTTATTCGTAATAGAAAAATACTAATTTCTATATAAAACTTATAAAAAATCTCTGCATCGTTAAAAAACAAATAGATTCTTCTTTTCCAACATATTCTGGAAAGATTTAATGTCAAAAATCCCTAGAAGAAAACAAATAACCCGATAATCGAAATAAGCATTTTGTTTCGTTGATTTTCACAAATTAGCAAAAATATTTCATTGCTAAAATTGAAAAATTTAGCGAATTTCGATAAACCTAGTGATTTATTTATTCTACTGCGAAATATTTGGATCAGATTATGTCGGATTACCACTATACCATTAATAAATTTTCCAATAACATCGTTAAAGTTTAAATAGTCACTTATCCAAATAATATTACATAACACTTTTGTCATGGTGTTAAGATCTAACTAATAAAGGAAATTAGCTATGAAAACCAAAAAAAGATTTAGAACCAAATTACTATTTACATCAATTCTAATTCTCCTCACTGGGGTTCTTGTTTTTGGTATAGCTCCAGCATATACTGCCCCATTAGCAGACACAGCTGATGAGGGTACGCCTGATGTTGACGCTGAGCCAAAAGCATCTTTCGCCAGTTCGGGAACAAACGATATGAGTAGCAATAATCTTCTTCCAGGAGATATTATACTTATAGGAACTGATAACTCCATGTTTGACTATTTAATCCCGGGAAAGTGGTCGCATACAGTCATAATTGGCGGCGTTGCCGGATATCACGAAGTATGGGCAACTGAGGAAGGAACTTGGGTACCTCAAGGTGAAACTTGGGTAGTCCACTCCACTAAAGATGACGATGGTAATGGATTACGAACATCCAGATACACTACCGTTGTCAACGATCACGCTGGAAATGCTGTAGCGATTAGAATCCTTAAACCAGGAGGAGCTCTTTTGTCTGCTTCTGAAAGACAAGATGTAGTCGATTTTGCTACGAGCAAGATCGGTACTGATGAGGGATACGATTGGAACTGGCTTGGTAAACAAGTTGGTGTTGACACTGCCGATCCCGAAATTGCTCCTGATGGTTATTATTGCTCAGAGTTAGCATGGGCAGCTTATAAATCTGAAATTGGTATCGACTTAGACGGAGACTTCTCACCCTTCAACATTGGAGTGAGTCCAGAAGATCTCTATTGGTCTCCTTACGCTCAAGTAATTGCTCTGGAAATGAATTCCGATCCTAACGGTAATTCTGTTCCAGGAGGAGCCTACGCAGTTGATGCTTCCGATGATTTATATAAAGTCACTGTTTTTGTAGACGAAGTTTACTACGACGATGAGCACGAAGGATGGCTCATGGGCGATGGTGAAATGTATCTCAAACTCTACATAGGAGAGGCATATTTCCCTAGCTGCGCTGCCGGAGGAGATAAAAACGATAATCATTTAGACGAGATCGATAAAGCGGGAGATGATACTGAATCAGCTGGCTCTGGAGATGCCATTGATTGGAATAATTACCACTATGCTC
>WJKD01000005.1 GCA_014729315.1 Promethearchaeota archaeon
AGTTTTTTATTAATAGCAAGCTCGTTAAGAGAGATTACTTTAGCCGTTAAAATTTCACCGATTTTCTTAGAAACGGTAGTTTTACCCGTTCCAGGTGTTCCCGAGATTACTATTTTTTTCATATTGATAGATTTTACAATAAATAAATAAAATATTTTATAATAAATAATTCTGAGACATTTTTATTTTTCAAAATATGAGGATAGGAAATTTAGAACTTTATTACCTTTTTTTGTAATTAAGAAGTTATAACCGAATCCTTTTTTATTTTTTTTCCATTTGGATTTTTTAATTAATTTGTATCCCTCAAGAATATCAATATATCTATAAAATTGACTTTTTTTTAATTCAAGTTTATTCTCTTTCAATTTTTCCATAAGAGATTTAGAAAAATTTTTAGGATTTGTTTTAATTATTCTTAAAATTGTTAATGATTTATTATTTACAAAATTTTTGATAGGATGGTTGATTAAAAACTTAAATTCTTCCATATTTCATTAATTGATTAATTAAATATAATCTTTTCTTTTAAAGGGAAAATTATTATTTATGTCGTCAATTATTACGAATCTAATTAATATTAACTCTATTTAAAAACATGATTAATTAAGAAATGTTTCAATATTTTTTCTCTTATTATTAAAGAGAATTCATTATACCAAGAAAAGAAAAAATGAAAGAGGGGTAAAAAATGGAAGTATATACTCAGGCGTTTAATAAAATGAAAGGTTTGATCCAAAAGGAAATTTTAGAATATATTGGAGAAAATATTGTCGTTAATTCAAATGAAATAAATGATTTTGTTTTAGAATTAAAACAGAAACGAAAAGATGAGGATAGTAATTTTAATTTAATTGATTTTACTTCTAGTTATCCATATAGCACTCAAATTCAAGATTTACTAGTTTATTTGGTAAGAAGGTGTATTATTAAGCAAAAAAATGAAGGTTATGAATAAACCAGTTTTGGATATCAATTAATTGAAAGTAAATAATTTATTTTCTAATCTTATCATTATAATTGCATTTCTTAAGAATTTTAAAACCTAAAATATGGAAAATTTAAAATTTTTTAAGATTGAATAAAATCTAATCGAAATCTTTATTTTTTAAGTAATTGAGGGTGCTAATAGTAATAATTAAAATCTAAAATGTGAGAAAATCAAAAAAAATAAAAATGTTTTAACATTTTGATATATGAGATTTTAATTACAAATTTCAATTATTTGGCGGAGATGGCTTAGCTTGGTATAGCGCACGGCTGATAACCGTGAGGTCGGGGGTTCGAAGCCCCCTCCCCGCACTAATATTTTTATCTAAATATTATTTATTCTTCCTTTTATTAGGTTTGGTTTACAAGGTGCATTAGATGATATAGGGAGATCAATAAATTCGCTCGTTTTTATTAAGAGATCTTTCCCAATATTATAATTCCATTTAGGCATAGCATCTAGCTTTAATTCAATCCAATCTTGAAACTGTCTAAGTATTTCTTTTTGAAAATTATTTAAGCTATTGGAATTAAAACCCCATTTGGCTTTAACGCGGACAATAAGTATATTATTTTTTATTGAGAGATCCTCCTTAAGTTTATCTCGTTTTTTCTGCTCGTTATATTCAGCAATATTTTTATGTATAAAATTTGGATATTCATCGTGCTGAATTCCATCATATTCAGCAGCAACAGAGACTTTAATGTTATTATAAGATTTATTCCTAATGTCTTTAGCTGTTATTATTAAATTTTCAATGAAGACATCGTATCTCATAGAACCTCCTTCATCTAAAGAGGTTCCGATTGCTTCTTTTAATGTTGTTTCACTTTTTACTTCAATTTCATTATCTGAGAGATATGAAAATATTTTTTGACAATATCTCATAAGAACTTTTTGGCATAAAAAAATATTGCAAATGGGACACCATCTATTATCATAAATAAGGATTCTAACAAAAATTTGCCATCTATGACCCTTCTCACATTCTAATTCCACCTTTCGATAAGAAGGATAACTATTCATTTTATCCCATTCAAATTGAGTTGTTATAAATTCTCCTCCCTTTTTTTCCACAAATTTTTGAATATCTGAATATTTTATTTTATTTTCTTCACCACTTTTTTTCGTCCAAAGTTCATAATATATTTCTTTTTTAAATTTTTGAGATTTATCTACATATTTTTTCTTGATGTATTCTCTTATCCAACGTCTAATAGTTTTTCTAGTCACTCCTAAAAGATTTGCTAAATAATATTGACTCAATTTTGTAAAATCAATCGCTTCCATATTATCGGGATATAAATTTAGTTGAGAGTCAAGAATTTTAATAAATTCTCTCGTTGGATCAGAGGAGATAATATCTCGTTCACTTTTTTCGTGTCTATTACTTTTCAATTTTTTTATTTCTTGAATTAATTTTTTATCCTCTTTATTATAAGGAGGACTCTTTGAAGACCAAATTTCTTGATAAATTCTCTCACTAATTCTCTCGATCATTTTAGGTGTTAAATTTAAGGCTTCATCTTCAATTAGCCAGGTTTTAAGGAAGTTTTTTATCCATTTCGGAATTGTATTACGGTTAATCTTAAATTGCCTTGATAAGGCTCTCACGCCATGCTCTTTTTGTAATTTTTCTCCTAAACAATAATTTTCCATAAATGATTCAAGATATTTATTGAATTTTAATTTCTTCTCTTCAATGCCTCTTTTAGGATCCCTCCTCCCCCAAATTTTATCATATATTTTCAAACACTTTGCTGTTTCAAATTTATCAGGCAGATATTGTGTAATTATATAGGTTGAGATTGTTTTTGAGTCAATACCACCAAACTTACGACCTATCTCACCCAAAGACGGCACTTTTAAATAATTAATTTCTTCTGGATTTTCTCCGATGAAAGAATCGAGATAATTTTTTATCTCTATCTTTTGATCTGAAAAATTTGTATCTCTCTCTATATTATTTTTGTTTTTTATTTTGGATAAATTTTTATCTTCCTTATTGGTTTCCTCTAATTTTTCATTTATAAACCCCGTGCTGTCAATTCTTCGTAACTCTTGAATCAGACTTTTAGGAGTGTAATGCTTAAACTCCCGAAATAATAAGGATTCTTTTACGTTTTCAATTAGATAGTTTTTAGAAGCTTCATAATCCCCATACAATTTATTCATTGAAATTTGGTTTATTATTAACAACAATACATTTTGCAGGTAATTTTTAAATATTAACCGATACAAAGCACAGATATTTAATCTAAAGCGAATCTTTGAAAATAGACGTCTGATCTCATCGGAGGAAAGAGTTGCCAAATGCTTAAAATCGTGATTCTTAAAGGGTAGTTTCCTTTGGAACGATTGAATTATGTGGGCTGTCTGAGCGAGTAATAAATTATAGCGAAAATCGTACTGCTCTGCGATTTCTTTTTTTCCATCTGTCACATAGTTTAGCATTCTACAGAAATAGTTAATCAAAACGATCGTCAAATCTGTTTTATAGGTCATCGGAAATGTGTAATCGTTTTTAAAGGAGAAGGTATATAATAAATCTTCCGCAATTTCGAAATCCTCTTCACTAAGATCAGATAATTCGAATTCCTCCGTTGATAATGTCAGTATAATGGAACATAGGCGAGAGGTTATTGTTTTTATAAAGCTAGTGCGATAAAGATAGTCGTCTCGAAGTAGAATTTGCAGTTCTTTATATCGCTTTTTGAAGTTTCGCTTATCTTTCCACGTAAATATTCCTAACCATTTTTCTTTAATAATCTTATGATCGCGTATTGCGTTCGCTAATCGTCTTGGAAACAAGCTTTTGAGTAATTCTTCAAGGGTCGCTCCCTCGTCAACGAATATTTCTGAAAGGAGGACTGCTTCGAAGGTGTAGCGTCCGAGGAAAAGGAAAAGATACTTCCAGAACCACTCGTCTCGGCGTGGATACATTTCTTGAGCGCAATATTTCTTTAAATCTTCGAAAACGGCAATTTGAGCTGAATTTGTTAAATCCCCTCTTTTCAATTCACCTGAAATAAATTGAAAAACGGTTTGGAGAGTAATTCGCAGGAATTTTTGAAAATGTTCGCGGTAAAAATCTTTGTCTTTTAACGAGGTAGAAAACGCAAAAAAATATTCCGAGAACTCAATTCTATACACTCCCAGTTCAGCGAACCATTCCTCAGGAATGCCCTTCTTTAAAATTAACTTCCGCAACATTTTTGTTAAAACATCCAATTGGTCTTCCTTGAGATTGAATTGGTTCTGTAATTCGTAAAATATGTTGGGGTCTTTCAGAAGATCGTAGGCACGGCGGAATAAAAATAGTTTCAAGCGCCACCTTAATTTACTGGTGAGTTCTTCGGGAATCATTTGTGTCTAAATCGAGTAATGTTATTGTAAAGCTAAAATTTCTTGGTTATATTTAAATAAAAAAACAAAATCTGCAAATAGAAAAATGTTTTGGTCCCATATTTTACATTTCTGTCATCTTTCCTTTAAATACTTACGGCATTTCTTTGATTTAATCCAAAAAAAAGTTGAATATAATGGAAAAAGAACAGAGATTTACCCGAGATTTTAAGGAAGACTTTCAAAATTTTCAAAATTTTTTAGAAAAACCAACGAGAAAA
>WJKD01000341.1 GCA_014729315.1 Promethearchaeota archaeon
AAACCAATCTCGCAGTCTTTAACTTCGTTATCAATAATTGTCCCGTTATTGGATACGGTAATAAAAATACCCGCATCTTCTGGCTGATTTCCAGAATTGATTACAGTACAATTCTTAATTATAAAATAGACATCTTCGGACTGATTAATGGTAATTCCATGACCATATCCTTTTGCGTCGATGGTGATATTTTCCAAACGATAAGGGTCTTGAAAAGTTCCCGATCCTTGACACCAATCGTTATCGTCAACATCATCCCACGTTCCATTACCATACCCGTTTGCATTATCTATGTGTATTGATTGAAAATTCCAATATCCCGAAAGTTTTAATTCTTTTTTATCAATTTCGTCGACTTGTGTAATTATTTTTTCGGAATTTGTAGCGTTATTTGATACATCTTCCGTATTAATATTAAATACCGAAATCCCCGCGACAATAAACAACAGAAAGACGATAAAGAAGTATGTAATCAATTTTTGTGTTTTGTTGTTTATTTTAAATTTCATATATCTAAGAAATCAAACTGATATAAAAATGAATACCAATACCGAGACTGATTATACATTTAAGTCAATCAGTCTCCCTCATTCACAATATTTATCCGCTGAACATATTTTTTTGATGGTTGGTAGAAATTCCTCGTATTGGCTAAAATCATGCGAATTTAATCTTGGTTGAAATTTCTTTAAAAATCTTTGCGCTAAATCAGCGCCTATTTCTTTCCATATATGAACGGGGTCCTCTTGGTCTACAAGCAGTACGAAATTTATAGGAAATTGTGGCACTACGATACAATTATGTCCTTTTTCCCCTTCTGTAGAAATTAAAACTAAGTTGCCGATGTTCAATTCCTCCGAAATCTTTTGGATTGCGGTTAGAAAGCCACTAAATATTTCAGAATGATCCTCTGTCATTCTAGTTTGCCTTTGTCTATATTCAAGAAGTTTTAATCCACTTTCAGCGTTTTGAATTAAAATTATATCCAACATTTCAATAATTATTTATCGCTGCCCTTAAATTAAATTTTTTGGTTAAGAATAAAAAATAAGAATATCAAAATCTTAGTAATTGGAGCTTTAATTCATATTATCTAATGTAGTTAATTAATTCACGATTTTAAAAATGTTTATAGTTCGGATGAAAAATTATTTTCAAAATTAGTAATAATTATAAAAAGATTCTTATCTAATATTAAAAAAATAGAATAAAATTTTTTAATTCAAACATAGAAGGTTATTATTTTGGAAACAAAAGAAAGTAAAATGGTTCATAGTAAAAAAGTAATGGCATCATATGGTACTGGTATTCTGGGGCGAGAATTCGTTCAGATGGCATTCAATGTATTTGTTTTCTTTTACTATGAAGTTGAAATTGGATTAAATGTCTGGCTAATTGGTCTTGGCTTAGTTTTATTTGCAATTTATAATGCTATCAACGACCCTCTTATTGGTTATTTAACTAATCGACCTTTTAGTTTTACTAAAAAATGGGGTCGACGACTTCCGTGGATTTTAATGGGAGGGATTCCTTTAGGATTTAGTTATTTCCTTGTTTTTACCCCTCCTCTCGTCGATCCAGTCTCTGGGGCTTGGATTCTGTTTGGTTGGCTCGTACTAACCACATGCTTATTTGATACATTTCACTCTCTTTTCATGGTAAATGTACAATCGGTTTTTCCAGACAAATTCCGGTCAGTAGACGAACGAAGAACCGCTACAGGATTCCAAATACTTTTAGGTGTCGTAGGAACAGCCTTAGGGGCTATGTTGCCTCCATTATTTATTACCTTCGGAGACCTATCTTCTTATGTCTTTCAAGGTATAATTGTTTTAGTGATTACTCTGGTGGCAATACTTCTTGGAATACCTGGATATCGGGAGGATCAAAAGACAATTGATAGTTATCTCGCATCTGCTGAAAAACAAGTTAAAAGAGAATCCTTTATAAAATCCGCAAAAAGAGCTTTCAAACAGAGATCATTCATTGCTTATATCTTTCTCTTTACCATGTATTGGGTTATTATTAATTCGTTGCAAGCATCCATACCTTATGTGGTTCGGTATGTGTTAAATATGCCCGCCAGTGCTACTACATTAATTATGGCAGCATTTCTTTTAGGAGTAGTGGTTTCAATACCATTTTGGGTAAAGTTGGTAAAAAAAGTAAACGATAATCGCAAAATCATGTTCCTTACTGCGACTTTAATGGGGGTTTTTATATCACCGCTTATATTTCTTAAAGACTATTATTTAATAATGATCGCAACTTTCGTGTGGGGAACTGCTCAAGGGGGATACTGGGCTATGATTTTTCCTGTATTTTCAGATGTTATAGACGAATCAGTAGCTTTACACGAAAAACGAGAGGAAGGCACCTATATTGGAATTCAACAGTTTTTTGGTCGATTAGGGCTCATTATTCAAGTTATGAGTTTTTCTATTATCCATTCGCTCACCGGTTTTAGGGAGGGCTCAGATACACAATCAGCTCAAGCAATTTGGGGGATTCATATGCATTTAGCATTAGTTCCCATGATATGTATCCTTTTAGGAGCTCTTGTTTTTTGGAAATGGTATGATTTACGACCTGAAAAAATTGAGGAGAATCAACTCAAAATCAGAGAGTTAAAGCTCTAAAGAAACTCCTTATTCAACAAGTTTTCTTTTTCTTTTTTCGTTTCATTATAACCACAAGATGAATTTATACAATATCTTTTTTAAACGATAAAAATAAATTTTACTTCGCAAGTGCACGTTTTATGCGATTTTTCAAAAATTATTAATAGGAATTTTTTTATTTTTATTAAAACAAAGAATAGCAGCAATTATACAAATCTTGTAAAAATGTTAAGGCAAGTCTATATATTTCACAATCAGAAGCTTGCGTTCTCTCACAGTTTTGCAATAGCGTTAGGCTCCGAAGAACTGAAAAATGTCATAGAAGTAATTGAATCTTATCTTATAATGCCAATGCCCGGAAAAACCTTCCACAGACCAATGGCCAACCTACAAATCTTCCATAGAGGTGTTGGGACGACTTATTTCTTATTAGTAACAGATTTAGTAGATACTATAGAATATATAGACAGAATATTGAAAAATATTATAGCTAAATTTAAGGAGGTATTTCCTGAAGCGGACGCAATCAAGGTTGAAAGCGCCTTTAGGGACGAATTCATTGATTATTTAGCAGAAATGCAAAAAGATCTTCGTTCAAAAATCGCAATAATTGGACCATATAATTCCGGAAAAACTACATTTTACAACCTTATTAAGAACGGAGAAGAAAGGTCAATTATGAATTTTGCTAAAGTAGCGCCCGTGGAGATTGGAAATCTTTCCTTTGAGATCTGGGATTTTCAATTGGACGATAACTTTTCTCTTTTATGGTCTAAATTTGTTGGAGGGTCCGATTTGGTAATTTTATTGTTTGCAGCAGATAAATATAATGTTGCTCAAATTGATCATTTTCTCACTCTCCAGAAAAAAGATGCCAAATTCTCAAGATTAATTGTAGTCGCAAATAAAACGGACCTAATAAGCGAGGAACAATTCAAAGCTATTCAGAACGCAGTTAAAGAGAATGAAGTAAAAAAATTATCCTTAATCGGTAAAAACAATGTAAGCGCAATAGAAAAGATTATTAGCGAAGGCTTAAATTTAAAAAAAGGATTACCTGAAGAGTTTAATTCCTTATTGAATAACGCAGAAATTTTCGAAAAGGAGAAAAAATACGATAATGCAATAAATACTTATCAGCAATTATTAGATTTAGTTCAAGAATATCAAGAATTCTCTTATTTGAAAGAATTATATGATAAAATAGAGGAATTAAAAGAAGAAAAAGCGCAATATGAGGAATTAAAAAATAAGAGAGAAAGAAAAAGCAAATTTTCAGCACCAAGGCAAATTAAATTCGAGAAAAAAGTATCAGTGAAAACATTACCTACGGGTGGAACCATTTTTAAATCCGCTCAAAAGAAACCTCAAATAAATAAACAAAATCTGAACCAAGTAAAACCCAATGCAGTTAAATCAAGCAAACCACGATTAAGACTCAGACCTGAAGATGTTAAAATTAGTTTAAAAGCAATAAAATCAAAAGAGAAAGCTATCCAACCTAAAAAATACATACCTCATGAACGAAATCTAACAGATGAAATAGTGGAAAACGAAGATTTTGATTTCGCAAGAGAATTACAGAAATTAATTCTCAAAAACAACGCTAATCTCAATATTAGCTTATGTGAGAAATTTGTTGAAGAAATGCTTAAAACCTTACAAAAACCCTTGAAGTATGAAGATTTAGAAGTAGCTGCTAAATATTTTTGCGAATTAGAAATGACCATTTAGGTCTGAACTCTCTTTCTACTTAATTTTTAATTTAATTTCGAATCTTACTTTAATTCCAAAAAAGCTGCTCTCTTATCTCGTAAAATCTTTATTTTATTTTTAATTTAAAATTCACGTTATGCTTATTTCCATCATTTATTTTTCTGCAACTGGTAACACTGCTAAAATTGCCCAAACTGTCCACCAAGAACTAGCAAAAATTTCCGAAGTAAAAAAAATAGAAATGCATGATATTACTAGTTTTGCTCAGAGAAAAAAGAGTATTCCAATACAAGAATATGACTTAATTTTTTTTGGATTTCCTATATATGCTTGGAAGGCCCCTCTGGTCGCAAGAGATTGGCTTAAAACCCTTGATGGTAAGGGCACACATTGCTCTGTGTTTTTTACCTATGGAGGAATCAATGTAGGCGTTTCTCATTATGATATCAAGAAAATCTTAGAGACTCAACATTTCAAGCTTGTCTCTACCGCAGAAATTTTAGCGAGCCATACATTTAATCTTTGTGGTTGGAATCTGTTAGAAAGCCGTCCTAACAATGCAGACATTGGATTAGCTAAAGAATACGCGCTTAAAACCTATCAGAAAATAAAAAAAGGTCATCCCGAAACTGTGATTTTCGAAAATCCTAAATATTCCCAAGAGATAATAGCTAAGATAGAAAAGAATCCTAAACGAGCGGTAAAAGTTCCATCACGCAATTCAGTAGAATGTAGTATGTGTAAAGAATGTGAAATAATGTGTCCCACAGATGCGATGGACGCAGAAAAGGGATACGTTGACAGAAAAAAGTGTATACGTTGCTTAAAGTGTGTAGTAAACTGCCCAGATCAAGTCTTGAAAGTTCCCGATTTAAGCAAAATATGCGACTTGATATTAAAAAGAGAGCATCTAACAAGATCAAAAGTAAAGGAAAAACAAAGCAAAATTTACATATAAAATCTCTAATAAATTTATTAGTATAATTATCTAGATGTGGACATAAAATGAGTGTTATAAAACTCAGAAAGAGAATCGTCAAGCTTACTCGATTGAGATATATAAGCTCTTTATTAGGTTGGGACCAACAAGTAAATATGCCTGACGGTTCAACTCAAGGAAGGTCGGAACAAATAGCGCTTATGGAAAGCATTTATCATAAAAAATTAATCTCAAGAAAAACGGGCGATTTGATTAAATCAGTAGAAAAAGAATCAGATTTAGGATTAATCGAATATGCCTTGTTAAGAGAAGCGAAGAGAGAATACGAACGAGCCATAAAGATTCCAAAAGAATTAATCGTAGAAATCGCAAAAACTGCGTCATTGGGTCATCAAGCGTGGGAAGAAGCTAAAAGAAAAAGCAAATTTGATATTTTCAAACCTTATTTGGAAAAGATGATCACGCTTCAGAAGCAATATGCAGATAAAATAGACAAGGGTCCTACAAGATACGATTCTTTATTAGATAAATTCGAACCTGGAGCTACTTCTTCTTGGATTTCTCAAATATTCAATGAATTAAAACCTACTTTAATTAAAATGGTCAAAAAAATCGCATCTTCTCAAGAAGTACCCGATCAATCAGTTCTCAAAAAACACTATCCACCTGAAAAACAATTCAAGTTCAGTGTTGAAGTTTTGAAAAAATTACAATTTGACTTTAATATTGGACGCCAAGATAAGTCTACTCATCCATTTACGACATCGCTTTCTTCTAGAGATGTAAGAATCACAACAAAAACAGTAGAAAATTTTTTACCTCCTTGTATTTTTGGAACTATACATGAATGTGGACATGCATTATATGAAATGGGCTTTATGAAAGAAATCGAGGACACCTTTCTCGCAGATGGCGCCTCTTTAGGCATTCACGAGTCTCAATCTAGATTATGGGAAAATATTGTCGGGCGTAGCGAAGATTTTTGGAGATATTGGTTTCCAATTTTACAAAAGTATTTTCCTCGAAATCTTAAGGATACTAGTGTAAGAGATTTTTATCGAGCGATTAATGTAGTGCAACCTTCCTTTATAAGAATTGAAGCTGACGAATTAACTTATGGATTACACATAATATTGAGATTTGATTTAGAGAGAAAACTAATAAACGAAGATATATCGACCTCGGACTTGCCACAGATTTGGAATTCGAAGATGGTCGAATTATTTCAGATCGAACCCCCTAACGATGCACAAGGCGTCCTACAAGACGTTCATTGGTCAGGTGGGCTATTTGGCTATTTTCCAACCTATACTTTAGGAAACTTATACGCTTCTCAAATCTACAATAAAGCGATTGAGATTTATGATTCCCTTCCAGAAATGTTTAGAGAAGGCGATTTTTCTCAATTACATGAATTTTTAAAAGAAAATATATTTCAGTACGGTCGTATCTTTCGACCAAGGGAGTTAATAATGAAAGTAACGGGTGAAGATCTTAATCCTAATTATTTTATAAATTATGTTAAGAACAAGTTCTACTCTATTTATAATCTATGATGTGAATTAAAAGAAAAAACCGAATTAAACTTACTTTTTTATTTGATCATAATACTCTTTAGAAAACTTTTTAGCGTATCTGTACGCTTCTAAAATGGATTCTAAACACATCCCGCTGAATAAACTATTGGAAGAGGAAAATAGATATCCTCCCCCTGGAGCTCCTTGAGTAATACAGCGTTCCACATCTTTTCTTACCAAATCTAAATCGGACTGGGTTAAAATTGTAGATACATCCAGATTCCCGGCTAGGACGATTTTTTCACCATACAATTCTTTAATTTCACCCATATTTATGTGTGCATTTGGTTCAAGAGAATGAATTCCTGCAAACCCTGCATCTATTATCATAGGAATAAGCGATCTTATATCTCCGTCAGAGTGCCAAATTAAAGGAACTTTACAAACTTTAACGATTTCTTTATAATGTGGAATTACTAATTCTTTAAACAATTTCGGACTCATCATAGGCCCTGTACCGAATGCTACATCGTCCCCTACCATTACAAAATCTGCCCCAGTAGCACACGCCCTTTCTATCATTGCTATTGTCCATTCCGTGCTTCTCTCCATTAAAGCATTCACAAATTCTTTATCTCGGTGAACAGCGACGAAAAAATCTTTTAATCCCATACTCATATAAGACAATCCTAAGCACGCATCGTGAAACGCGTAATAAATTGCGTGAGTTTCTCCGTATTTCTTTTTTGAAAATCTTATTTGCTCCTTCGAAAACCACGCATCAGCATATTCTGTGTCGGGGGTATACTCCTCTAGTATTTCTTTTTTTTTTACTTTTCCGTCGATATAAATACCATTTTTGAAAATACGCCCCCACTCATCTGTTCCTGTTCTCCAAGCGTTTGTACTTTTAGGATGCCCTACGGCCACAGGGAAGCAATCAAGTCCTAACTTTTCTCGTGCTTTATAAGGATCTCCATCTGCGATTGCAGTCGTGATCACTGTTTCAATCCAAGCTTCAAAAAGGGGTACTTGATCGGGTTCTTGGAAACTAAAACTTGTTAATACGCGTTCTCTTGAGTTCATATCACTATATCGATAAATCTAATTGAACTTTTTTAATCAAAGACTTTATATTTTCATAATATACTCCAGAATATCAATCATATCATTTTTTTTTAAAGGTTAAAAATTTTTTCTTAGTTTATTACTTATAGATCCGTTAATTCTATTGTTTAGTATATATAAAAGAAAATGAGTTAAATAATAATGACGAAAATCTTGATTACCGGAGCAACCGGTTTTATTGGAATTCCTCTAACTAAGAAATTATATCAATTAGGATATGATTTAAAGATTTTAATAAGGGAAACGAGCGATATATCTCCTTTTGAAGGTCTTGATAATATAGAATATACTGTTGGAGATATCACAGATATGGAAAGTCTCGATAAAGCTACTGAGAATGTTGATGTTATTTTCCATTTAGCAGCATACACTGGGATTTGGGCAAAAGATAAATCAATATATAACGATATCAATGTAAAAGGAACCGAAAATATCGCAAAATTAGCTTTAAAAAAGAATATACGTCTTTTGTACGTAAGTTCATTTACTGCGTTAGGCCCAACACCAGAAGAACCCGTCGACGAAACATACGAAAAAACTGATGAATTCTACTTAGAATATGAGCGCACCAAATACGAGGGTAAAAAAGTAGTTCAAGAATATTTTAAGAAGGGTTTAAACGGGAACATATTTTATCCTGGAATCGTGTACGGACCTGGAGATTTTAATATTTTTGGTGAAATGCTTTATGATATCGTGCGGGGAAAGTTTATGGGATGTCCAGGAGATGGGGAGTCAATAGCATGTTTTTCCTATGTTCACGATGTTGTTGATGCAATGATAAATACTCTTGAAAGAGAAGATATAAATCGTGAAGACTTTATTCTTGGTGGTGAAAATATACTATTTATTGATTATTTAAATATGATAGCTAATATTGCCGATTGCAAGGAACCGCGCCACTTTCCTGTTTCAATGGCTAAATTTTATGCGAGGTTATGTGAATTCAAATCGAAAATCACGGGTAAAAAGCCATACATAACTAAAGATACCCTTAATAGTTTTGAACTTAATCGATCATACTCTTCGGAAAAAGCGAAAAGGATGATAGATTATAGAATAACGCCCTTAGAAGAGGGTCTACAAAAAACTATTAAATGGTATCAAGATTATCTTAAATCTGAACAAAAATAAACTTAGCAATTTAGAATTCATATACAAAAATTATAAAATGATTAAAAATGACAATTTTAGATGTAATTGGCGATCTTGAAAAAGAATTGGCAAAAATCGTAGGAAAGACAAATGTCTCTTCAGAAGAATTTATAAGAGTCTCCTATTCCGAAGATGCTTCTCCATTCGAAGGAAATCTCCCTAAAATAGTAGTTCGACCTCAAACGAATAAACAAGTATCAAAAATATTAAAATTGGCACATCAAGAAAGAATTTCAATTATCCCCGTAGGAGGGAGAAGCTCGATCAATGGTTCGCCTATCCCGAGAATAGATAATAGTATTATGATAGATCTTTCGGGTATGAATGAGGTTATCGAAATTGACGAAAATAATATGACAGTTACCGTTCAAGCAGGAATCACATGGTCAGGATTAATACACGAATTAAAAAAGAAAGGATATAAATTGGGTTTTAGAGGACCATATGGAGGAAATGCGGGAACGGTCGGTGGTTCTATAAGCGCTAACAGCATTGGTTGTGGTGCCTCTTCCCATGGAAGTGCTTGCGACGATGTACTTGGACTAGAACTTGTCCTTAGTACTGGAGAGATAATTCAAACAGGTTCCAATTGGAAAGATAATTCATCAGAAACAATAGGCAGTTTTGCTCGATATTGTACTTTTAACGATATGACGGGGCTCTTTCTTGGAGATCATGGTTGTTTAGCTGTTAAAACCTCTGCCACTTTAAAGATCTTCCCTCTCCCGAAGGGTGAGGCGTATGCTGATTTTGGCTTTTCTAATTTAGAAAAAGCCGTAAATGCATTTCACGAAATCCAGAAGAATCATTTAGTAGAAGAAGCGGTTATGCTCGGTGATTCTAATTCAATCGATTTGTTAGCGTCGACTTATCGCTCTACATTTGAAAACATAAACTGTATTTTAGCAGTCATCATTGAAGAAGCAAGTGACGAAATTGCCCAATTGAAAAAAGATTTAGTAGAAAAAATAATTAGGAAACACGGCGGCAAGTCAATTGGAATGTTTTTATCAAAAGCTCATTGGTTGAATATGTTCAACCTGGTCCAATCTCTTTTTGAAGAAGGTTTTTGGTATAACACGTGTCATTTACGACCGATTAAAACCTTGCCGCAATTAATTGAAAAGTTCCATGAACTTACTAATAAATACAATCTTAAAGAAAACGGAATAAATTGGATAATCTCTGCTTTGGGTGTAAATCATTGTCTTACTTCTGGATGGATAACACTATATTTAAAAGATAAATCTAAGGAGCAAATTATGCATAAAGTATGGGATGAATTGAGGGAAATCGAAATAGATCAAGAAGGGGTTCCCTATTGGACTGGAAAATTATGGGAACCGTATGTTTTAGATAGAGTGGATAAAAATTTTTATAATCTATTAAAACATTTGAAAAATTCATTAGATCCAAATAATATAATCCATCCATATATGTTTGAACTTTAATAGGTGAAAATTATGGCACACTTTTCTGAATTAAAAAATCATGAAGATATTATACAAATTTGCGCAAAATGCGGTGATTGTGGCACTACTGGAAACCAAATTTCAACTGCTAAAAGACATGTGAGCGAACCTTGTCCTGTAAAAAATGTTTTAGGTTTTGAGGCTTACGACGCAAGGGGGAGAATTCTAATTTTAAAAAAAATCCTCGAGAATAATTTTGAAATAACGGAAAGCGTCTTAAAATGGGCTTATACATGTACTGAATGCGCAAGTTGTAAGGAGACTTGCTTAGCGATTGAGGGAGGAATTGATACCCCTTTATTAATGAATGCATTACGCCAAGATTTAGTTAAAAATCATTACGAACTGAATAAGCATAGAGAAATATTAAATAGCATATTGGAAAATCAAAATCCATATGGAGAACCCCAAGAAGCAAGACTTGATTTTCTTAATGGAGAGTTAAAAAAATTCGATGGAGATTTTCTTTTATATTTGGGGTGTACTTCGTCATATCGACAGCAAAATATTGCTCTTGCGACTATCGAATTATTTAAAAATCTTGGTATAAAATTCCAAATATTAGAAGATGAGCCATGT
>WJKD01000342.1 GCA_014729315.1 Promethearchaeota archaeon
ACATTATCAAGTGTCCAATTTGGCTGTACCAACTTTAACGCGACGATATCGGTTGCCAAAAAGTTTTTTGATGCGATTATTGTATCCAGTTTCACAGGATTTCCCGAAGCTGGCCCCATTCCTTCAAGCACATAGGACGCATCTATTATGGAAAGATCTGGTTTAATACAAAGAGCCAAATCAGCAATTGCTACATCCAGTTCCTTAATCTGAGTTTTTGAATCTTGAAATAATGTAGATTCGAGATCTTGAATTATTTGGGGTGCGTATTGATGATGTAATTTTATTTTTTCGCGTTTGTAAATTAAACCTTTGGAATTTTTAAAACTCAAAGATGCTCCGGTGTGCATATGCATTTTTAAGACCGGAATCGAAACGATATAATCAAATTCGTTCCAATATCCGGTAACTTTGACTTTTTTAAGAATTCTTCCATTAAATATCGACAATTCCACTGGAGGTTTCTCATCAAGATCTAAAAAGACTAAGTCTTCTTGGTTGAGGACATTTTCATATCCCGAAGTCAGGAATGATTTCCGAGAGTCTGTATTAATAATTGGAGAATCACCGATATAAAAATCAGCGTCGAAACGATCGTGAAGGTATCTAAAAACAGCTTCCACGACATCGGGATTAGTATTAATTGCTTGTTTGGGATTTGTTTCTCTGCCTACATTAGGTTTAAGTAATATTCTTAATCCCGATAAATCAGGTAAATCTAATTTACTTAGCGCTTTATCAACAGCAAGTTCAATTTTTTCGTTTTTTGCAACTGTTACGACGAATCTTTTTTTAGGAAGCATTATTTCAAGCCCAAAAAATCAATTATCTTATGTTTCATTAATTTACTATTTGGAGTAACACCTGTCCACCACTCAAACGCTAAAACACCTTGATTTACTAACATATCCAATCCTCCTAAGATTTCACACCCTGCTTCTGAGGCTTCTCTTAGAAGTTTGGTTTGTGTTGGATTATAGACTACGTCAAAAACCATTAATTTTTCATTTAATAGTTCCTTCGGAATTGCAGTAGCGTTTATTTTCGGGAACATTCCTAAGGGTGTGGCGTTAATCAATATGTCTGCTGTTTTAATCTCTTCTGCCAGATTTTCGTAAGTGTTAGCTTTACCAACAATATTAGCGTCCATCTTCTCTCCCACTTCTTTTGATAAATTTATCGCTTTTTCTTCGACAATATCTGTTGCGACAATTTGTTCTGCATCTGCTAAAAAGTAGCATAAGGCTCGAGCAACGCCACCAGCACCAACGAGGAGTATTTTTTTGTTAGAGATTGTCCATCCAGCATCTTCCATAGATTTTCGCGCTCCGGGTCCGTCCGTATTTTTAGCCATCAGGTATCCAGCCTCGTTTTTTATAGTATTAACGGCTCCCATTTTTTTTGCAGTAGAATCAATTTCGTCTAAATATTGTATTACATTTTCTTTATGCGGTATAGTCACATTTGCACCCTTTATTCCAAGAGCAATAATCCCTTTTATTGCATCTTTTAACTTATCAGGGTGGACATCATAGGCTGTGTATATGTAATTCAAATTAAGCTCCTTAATCGCTGCATTGTGCATGATCGGAGAAAAACTATGTTCGACGGGATGTCCAATAAGAGATAGCGTTTTCGTCTTTCCACTTATAATAAATTCGTTGCTCATAGTAATCAATCATTTATATTTAAATAAAAATCTTGTTTGAAAAAAAGTATCGTATCGTATATAACTTTATAAATCAGATTTGATATTTTCTCATAAATTTTTGATCAATATAGTCTTTGAGACGAAGGACAAATTTTCCCCCAAAAACAAAATTCCCTCTCCAAGCTATACCTTTTCCGTTTCCCATGTTAAGAATAAGTAAATAATTTTCTTGAGGATCAAACGATTCTAATTCTTTTTTTTCTTGGAGTAATTTTAGAATATTATTAAAGAGAATCGGGTTTTCTTTAACGGCATACACTCCCACTTTATCAAGGGGCTTTTTATCTATGCTAATACAATCACCACCTCCCAGCATATTATCTTGCTCAATAGAGTGTAAACTTTCGTTAACGAGTAAGGATCCATCAGCCCCAATAGTCAATTCTGAGTCTTTAAAAAGAGGAGGGGGTCGAACGCCAGTAGCTAAAAAGGTTAAATCGCTGGGAATTTGCTTTCCTGAGTTTAAAATTACTCTATTTTCTTCGATTTTTGAAACAAGCTGCCCTTCCATTACAAGGATGGTTCTCTTTACAAGCGACTTCAAGACTTTTTTCCTCGCTTTATTTGGATAATTTGAGAGTAATTTTGTCGCGGATATTAGATATATGGTAGCATTAACACCCATATCCGAAATAAGCTTCCATAAATTACTCGTAATTTCAATACCCGCGGGTCCTCCACCTATTACGCAAAACTGCTTTTCCTCAGTGAAATCCATTTCCATAATTTCCTTCCTCGCTTTAATTAGATTTTCAACGGGTTTAACCAAGACTAAATTACTTTTAGAGATATCAATATGGTCAGTAATTATTTCACTTCCGATATTAAAAGACGCTATATCGAATTCCATCTTTTTTCCGGATTCCAATATGAGCTGCCTTAATTCTGAGATTATTTTCACAACCTTATCTTCTATAAAGGTACCGCCTTCATTTTCAGTAATAGACTTAATGTCAAATCTAGTTTCTGAAGGTATATATTTACCCGAAAGAAGTCCGGGTCCCATGCCCGAATAATATTGAAATGGTGAAGGAGAAATAACTGTGACTTTAGTATTTAAATCAATGAATTTTTTTATATTTGAAATACAAGTCAAATGAGCATGTCCGCCACCAACAAAAACAAGATTCTTTTTCATAGGTTATAATAGGTAAATGGACATTTAATCTTTAGCGACTATAGAAACAAAATATTCTTTATAATATTTCGAAGCAGTGAAAATCCAAATAATTTAAGTAGTTTTTTGAGATTTTGTTTTTAACCGTTACTACGAAATAATACTCTAACATCATTTTCACATAAAAACAGCGCTATAGCAAACGGAAATCCGATTATTAAAAGGTAAGAACAAAGTAAAATTACAATGTAACGACAAATTTGAATTTTAAAAAATAGACCTAACGAGCTAATTAATAAAATAATAGATAGAACGAGAACAAAATATCCGATTAATACAATATTATAAGCTACATCATTAACACTTTGAGTCGGAGAACTTCCGAGCATCTTAGCAAAAATGTGAGCATACGTAATTGCAAAGAAAGAATAAACGATGAAAAAGATTGAAATCAAAACAGAAATACTTGCTACTACATATAGAAGAGAATTTCTGTTAAATTTTGGTATGTCTGGGGTTTGATTTGGGTGATCTCGAACTTCCTTCGCAACATGCATCAGTAAATAGAGAGGAATTAATATATATAAATAAGAGAAAACGATTACAGCTAATTCCCTTTCGCCCATGTAAATATTGGTCGTTATTCCTAACATCAAAAAAATAGATAAGAATGTTATTGATATTAACATTAAGAAGCTCATTTTTGAACCTTTCGTAAAAATGAACAAAGATAACAATATCGTAGAAACTACGATGATATTTCCTATTATTATTAAAGGGGTTGCTGTATGATATGCTGGACCTCCCCAGGACAACATTTGGTCGTGATGGATGCTAATACCTGGCCAGATCCACATGCTTTTTTCCCAATGAAAAAATTGATCAATAAAAAAATGGGAAATGCCTCCAGCGGAGGTTAATAGGTAAGAATTTTTCCAATTTACCTCTCGAATGCCATCGTCAACAAATTTTAATGGAAAATATTTCATATCTGACTTTTTTAGTGAAAATCGAGAGCTGTAAGAAAATACCAATGAGTATGGAATTCCTAAAATCAAAAAACCTAGAATGCTATGAAAAGGAGTTATAAAGAATAGAAATACAATATCTGGCCCAAAAATATTATTTGCGAGGAAGATAAAAGCTACTTTATAGTTAAATTTCTCATCCTTTGAGTAGTGTAAAATGGGAATAATCAAACATAATCCATAAATTATATGACCTATAGTTGGCATTTACCTCACTTTTAATATGGAATGGTTTTCATTTAAATATAATTAGGACTTAGATTAACTATTAATTAAGTATCATTAACGGAATTTTTTATACGATTTCTCAAAGAAAGTAAAAATGGAAAAGATGAAATAAGATGATAAAAGATTCTATTGCATTAATTGGATTCATGGCAACGGGAAAAACAACGATTGGAAAATTATTAACTAAAAAACTCCCTAACGATTATAAATTTATTGAAACAGATAATATAATAGTTGAAACCGCTGGAAAGACTATCCCTGAGATTTTTGCTGAAGATGGGGAAATTAGATTTAGGGAATATGAAATCGAAGCGTGTAAGAAAGCCTCTAGGTACGAGAAGGTAATCATATCATGTGGTGGTGGCGTTGTTTTAAATAAAATTAACATTGATTATCTGAAACAAAGATGCTATATCGTGCTTTTAAAAACATCTGCAGAAGAGATTTACAAGAGAGCTATGAAAGATGGAAAAGAAACGAGACCAGTTATTGATAAAAAGGACCCTATGAAGGAAATTAACAATGTATTGGATTTCAGAGAACCGTTCTACAACGCTGCTGCCGAAATTGTAATCGATACAACTGATAAATCTTTAGAAGATATTGTAGAAGAGATAATTAGAATAACTCAACTTAATAACGACCCCTTATCAATGTAAAAGAAGCACATTTTTTTGGACTGGTGAATTTCCCAAATTATGCCGATTGCGAACGATTTCTTACAAATACTAAAAAAAATTGAAGAGAATATAAAAATTCCTCTTATCAAAAAGATAATTCTTCCACCTAAAGCATCATTATTAAAAAGCCAAGACCGAAGCGCCAATTTTGCGGCGTTGGTTCTCGAAGATGGAAGCGTGGGGATAGTTTTTTTAGCGCTTTCAGACGAGATCAAACGACTCGCTTCTGAACTCGACATTGGTTTTTATTTAGACAAAAGCCCTCTCAAAATAGGTAAAAAGCTAATAAATTCGAATTTGTTTGAGAAAACGATAGCAATGGGCGCATTAAACGCGATTAGTCAATTTCTGTTTAAAAAATCAAATTTTAAGTTGGATTTTACGACTGATTCGTTAGGTCTATTAGACTTACAAAAGGGAGACATCGTAGGAATGGTAGGTTTTTTCCCTCCGCTCGTAAAAAAAATAGAGAAGCTGGACTTACCTTTAATTATTATCGAAAAGAAGGAATATCTCGTTAAAAAAACGCCAGATTGGGAGGTAACTTTAGATCCTACGCACCTTGAATCGTGCAATAAAGTCCTTTGCACAAGTACTGCCGTTTTAAACAACACAATCGACGAGGTGCTTTCTCATTGTAAAAACGCCGAAAAAATTTCGATAATTGGACCAACTGCAGGATTTATCCCAGATCCATTGTTTGAACGGGGAGTTTCCGTAATTGGGGGTACTTATGTCCACGATCTTAATCTTTTTGTTAAGCTGGTTCAGGAAAATAGGAAATGGGGACCTTCAACAAGAAAATATTGTATTCAAGAAAACAATTATGTTGGATTTGGTTCGCTACTTGAAGGAATCAAATAAAAAAATTTGGGTTTAACCCACTATTTCATACATCGTAAAGACATCAAATATTTCAAAAAGCTTTCAACTCCGTATCGATAGAATCTAAATCTTCCTTAACTGGTACGATAAGCCTTTTTTGAATTAAACTTTCAATAGCGACAATAATTTGATCCTCGTCTTTTTCTATTGTCATATCAAAAATCGAGTTTAATTTAAAAGTATCTTCTATCTTGGAATCGGACCTAAGAACATTAATTATTCTAGTTTCCATATTAGTTAAGTCATAAGCTTTTCTGAGCTTCAGCTCGCTAGCTAGCTTAAAGGGACCTTTATAATGTAAGTCGATTAAACTGGAGAGAATTGGAGAGATCTTCTTTTCTAACGGTCTTAAATCACCCTTGAAGCTTTCAAAAAGGCCTTTTAATTCGATTGAAATGGTTTCCGTTAATTCTTTTACTTTTTCCCTTAGATTTTTTGAACTTTTTTCTTTGAGAATAAGTAGGACTCTTAAATAATTTTGATCGTAAATTAGTGAGTAGAAATACTTAAAATCGATTTCCATCATATGTTCCGGAAATTTCTCCATATTTTTTAAAAAATTCCTCCCTGATTCTTTTTGAGCAATTTCTTGTCCAATAGATATAATTGCTTGAACGAAGCCCGAAAACAATTGAGTATCTGTAATTTCTAAGAATCCATAGCTTCTCTGATAAACAGGTAAAGCAGATTCTGCGTGAATTAATACTATTGCTTGGATATTTCTCATATCTTTAAAATTCTGAGTTTTTGCGTGTAATAGTTTCCGCTTTTGTTTTGCTCGTGGAAGAAATACATACGCTCTCAAACTTAATGCGGTTAATAATCCTATACCTCCTAGCAAAGCAGCGATAATAATCCAAAACCAATATTCCGGCAACTCTCTTTCGTTTATATCGATGATGATATCGTCAGAAGAAGATTTATAGACGCCTCCAGATTTTGAAATAATTAATTCAATTTTGTAGTTTCCCGATTCCATATTTTCTGGAATATCTATTTCAGTTTCGTAAACCCCATTTCCTTCGTCGTCAAATTCACCGACGCCAAATTCCCATTTGTACGACATTACAGCGCCCTCAATGGGGATATTTGAGATTTCTTCTCTCAGTTGTATTTTAATCTTGACAGATTCTCCCACAAAAGCTTCAATTGAATCTTCAAAATCGACAGTTTCTAAATTTATATTGATTTGGTTTACTTGTAATTGAAAGGAAAAGGTGGTGGTGGAATAATTTTTTTGTTCAAATTTTATATAGACAGAATTTAATCCTACATTGAAATCAGCTGTAGTGATAACTAAAGTGTCGTTATACCAGTTATTTTCGGATTTCGTTAAATTCCGAGTATAATCTCCATTGATAAAACTCATAGTACAATTTGAAAGGAATGCTTGTTCAGCTTCGGCAAACGCTCTACACGACAATATTATGTGATCGTTGAATTTTTTTTCTATTAAATAATTTTCTGAAACTTTTTTTGAATCTATGTGAATGGTTAAGTTAATAGTTTGGATTCTAACGAATAATTGAAACGAGAACGTTTTGGTTGTGTAATTCGCTTGTTGAAAGCGAAGGTAAATGTAATTTATCCCCGCAACGAAGTAGTCTCTATTCAAGATTATAGAGGAATTAAAGTATGTGTTAGGACTTTCAGTTAAGTTTTTTTCATAATTATCACTGACGAAGGTAAAGATACTCCCGGAAAGAAAGTTTTTTTCAGTAAGAGCGTAAGCTCTTGCAGATACATTAATTAATTGATTAAAATATAATTCTGTCAGCGTGTTTTCTTGGATTTTTTCGTTGTTAAGGTATACCGACAGATTTACCTCTTGTTCTTTTAGGAACAATTGAAACGAGAATGTTACAGTAGTATAATTAGATTTCTGGAAACGAAGATAAATGTAATTAATTCCCGCAACAAAATTTAACTTATTCATTAACAAGGAGGAATTGTAATAAGTGAGGGGAGATTCGGTGAGGTTTTTCTCGAAATAATCGCCAACCCATGTGTAAATACCGCCTGAAAGATATTTTTTCTCAGCAATCGCAAAGGCTCTTGCGGATATGTTGACGGTTTCTTTGAAATAAAACTCAGTAAGCGTGTTTTCTTGAATTTTATGGTCGTTAAGATATACTGTCAGATTTACCTCTTGCTCCTTGAGGAATAATTGAAACGCAAACGTTTGAGTTGTATAATTCGTCTTTTCAAATCTTATGTATATATAATTTAGACCGGTATCAAACTCAGCTTTATCCATTATTATAGAGGAATTATAATAAGTGAGTGGAGATTCGGTAAGATTTCTCTCAAAATTATCGCTAATCCACGTAATTAGTCCCTCTGAAAGATAGGTTTGTTCTCCCTCGGCGAATGCTCTTGTTGAAATGTTAAGTTTTTCTTGGAACGAAAGTTCAACCAATTCATTTTCCCCTATATTATTCGAGTTTATTTCCACAGTTAAACTAACATCTTGGGATCCGACAATTGCGATAATGCTTACATATTCGGTTTCGTGGCCTGGTTTTTTCATTTCTACCAGAGCTATGTGATCATCTATAGATAATCCTATGGTGCTGAATTTTATAATATACCCATCAGACGAGGGAATTACATTGCTAAAACTTGACCAAGTGACATCCCACTCCGCCCCCATAATGAGGGATCCGCTCTCCTCCGAGCTATAGTTGACTTCAATGTAAAAAATCTCGTTTAGAAAAACGCTATTGATGGAATTATTGACACTAATACTAGTCGGTATCGGTTGCACTATTAGGGTTATAAAATTAGAGGTGTTTCCGTAATGCGTTTTATTTGCAAAGATATTAATGGTAAAAGATTGAAGGATCCCTCCCACGGGAATATTGCTTGTGGAAAAGTTTAAAGAATACGATCCGTCCCCGTTGCTACTGACATTATACCACAAGCTCCAATCGGTAGAAATGTTAACCGGCCATATTGGCTCCTCAGTTATTGCACCTGTAACATTAACACTGCAGCTAGCATAGCTATTACCAACCGCATACACTGCGCTACTCGGAACATCTAGGGATATAGGTTCTGCTATAATTTTTAAGTGAATCAAATTGTTCACGGATATATTTTCGTAATAAGTTAAAGAAGCGTTGAAAGAGAAATAGTAATCACCCAAATCTAAAGATGTAGTATCAATTTCAACAAAATACTTTCCTAAACCTTCGTAATTCATGGTTCCAGAAATTCCAAATGTAGAATTGTATTGGACTAATGCGAGAGATAGTGAAGAGTTCAAATCAATATCGATGTATTTTATCCTCAGTATTACGGGATTACCCGCAATTTTTTCAAAGTAAGAATTTACAGCAGTTATGTTAGTATGATGCCATAAACTAAATCTAAATTCGTAATAACCTACTTGATCTCTACCCAAATAAGTCCTATTATTCGTCCATTTTATCAAGACCTCGTATTCACCTGTGGTCATGTTTTTTCCTACGAAAAGATTATCAAATACAACATTAAAAGAAGTAGGTTCTTTAGATCCTTCCCATAGCGTTGTACCGTTAGAATATTTAATCGTGCAATTTATTTGAGTATCTGTGAGGGAGAGCGTTCCATTCAAAGTCACATTTACTCGAAACATATCGTCCATCGTAATTTTTGCTCGTTGATCAAAACCAGCTCCATTCCAGACATCAATTATACCTGTTTCTACGAAGTTCTGACTAATAGCGTCCAGTTTCCACAAACCAGGTGAAAATATTCCTTCCGGAATAAACAATTTTTCGGAACCAACTTTTATTCCTGAGCAATTTGTTTTTTGTTCTTCGTCAAATCCATCCAAGAGAGAAGTAATTAACCAATCGCTTGGTTTACTAACTTCGCCCCAATTGTCAATGTAACCATCGGGAAATGAAATTGAAAATTTAGTGTTCCACGAAATTTCCTCGTCGGAAGTATAATAGCTCCCCTCATCCCCCCCATAAGTAG
>WJKD01000343.1 GCA_014729315.1 Promethearchaeota archaeon
AATAATTTTTATTCCTTAAGATATGAGAAAAAGATTTTAAATAAGTCAATACACACATTTTCAAAATAATTTTAAAAAATAGGGTAATATTTGTAATGTTTCATTCAGAAAAATGATTCTAACTAGTCTACATTTCTATTTCTTTGAGTTTCATAGCGTTATATTCAATCATCTCAGGTGTAATCGTATATAATTTCCAGAAAATAAATAAACCAGATATTATGATTACAAATGGGACAATTGACATCTGAACTCGAAGGCCCAGTAACTCAAACGGTTCGGTAGAACCTGATTGATAACCGAATAACATTTGCACCAGCCAGAATACGATAGCGCGAATAGCTAGTCCTATGCGAGCAAAAAACATCCATACTCCATTATACAATCCTTCTTGCCGCTTCTTATTTTCTAATGTTGCGTTATCCACCACAGAAGAAAATAAAGGCATTATCATCGCGATTATCGCACCATCTACAAAACCAGAAATTGTAAATATAATTATCACTATTGGTAACCCTTCTGGACCAATAGGTACAAACAAAAGAGGAAATCCCATACATGCTAATAGACCTCCTCCGATGAGGCTGACATTTTTAATGCCAATTTTTAAGGATATTTTATACCATATTCCGGCGCTGATTAAAACAGCAAATACGTAAAATAATACAATGAATTCTCCAATTTTCGATAGTTGCAATATATCTTGCACAAAAAAGGGGATCGATGCCATAATGATTCCCATGGTAGCTGTATAGCCGAGATAGAGGGCAATAAATCCCATTAAATGTTTATCTTTAAGAGATTTTTTTAACCCTTTGAAGAAGGGCTCAGGCGAAATCCTATCTACATAATCTCGCCTTTTCTTCATCTCTTGATCTTCTCTTACTCCAGGAATCATCAATAACATAAATATTAACGCAACAAAAGCCACCACAAAAGCTTGAACTTTCCAACCCATTTCTGGTCCGAGAAATTCGACGGTTAAGACTGGTATAGCAATGCCAAAGACAATTCCAGTGGTTTCTAAAATTACGGTAATAGCTCCCCCAAAGGATCGATCCTTTGGATGTCTGAATTTGTCGGGAAATAATCCTAAACGATTGATGTCGAAAAGCGAAAAAACGAGATCATTGACGCAGAGAAATATTGTGAACCAAAGAAAGATCCCAACCTGACCGATCTGTTCTAAGGAAGGGGGTATATAGATAAATATTACTACAAAACACCACGGAATAGCCCCCAGCATTATAAATGGAAATCGTTTGCCCCATCTTTTCGTAAAACGGGTTGATTTGTCACACAAATGACCTAATAATGGGTCATTAAACATATTAAACAAGGTATATATTACCATTCCAATAACGTAGAAAATAATATCTAATCCAACTTCGCTTAGATAAAAAAAAGTGAGCTGTTGAGAATACATTTGAGACATCATTAGTCCGACTAAATTGCCAAACTGAAACGATGCAATAATACTTTTTGGATACCTCCTTATATTGCTGTCATCTATTGTTCCAGATTCCATTCAGGATCTTTCCTATTTTTTTTAAAAATTTCGAATATACTTTTATTAATACTTCAATTTAAACCTATAAAAAGGTAAGTAGCGGATTTAAAAGCTCACATTAAATAATTATTAGGAGAATTCGAACTAATCTTATTAACCAGTAAAAATAGAAAAGAAAAGGTAAGATTAAAAAATGTCTGAAATCAATAAGAAAGAAGAAGAGAACAATAAAAAAGCTAAAATAAATTTGATTTGAAGTTAGAAAGTAAGATTTAAATACGATATTTGTATAAATTTTATTAGCGAATATATATTCACAAAAAAAGGGAGAACCCAGGAAAATAAATATGTCCACACCGCCTCCAGATAATAAATTATTTCGACCCATATTAACTATTGGTATTGTCACTATTATATTAGGTATTCTTTTTGCTACAGGATACTTTTATTCCGGGCCTTATGTTCAAGTAACTATACTTGTTGCTGGAATAGGAATTATGTTATTAGGTGTTATTTGTATTGCCTTATACGTTATTAGACCAGAAGGCATGAGACAAGCTATATTGGCAAAATGGGAAGAAAAACAAGCGAAAAAAGCTTAAATTGATTAAATGTTGTTCTCAAATGTCCTACGGGATTAATTTTGAGTTTGATATTCTTTTTTTTACTTCTTTAAGGAGAATGGGTTTTGATCCTTTTAGTTTAAAACTCCTTTAGATTGATGGGATTAAATTACATATTTTAATATAATTTTCTTATTTCGAATCTTCTTTTTCCTGTTCTTCTTTTTTCGTGTTTTTTTCTACTGATTTAGATTTATTTTTTTCCTTCTTTGCTTTCTCTTCTTTTGAATCTTCTTTTATTTCTTTTTCCTCTTTATCCTTCTCTTCTTCTGGTTTTGGTTCAGGTTCCGGAGGTTTGGGTTTTTTTGAAATTACGACTTTTGCGTATCTTAAAACATCCTTATTAAATTTCCATCCCTCTTGAATGACATCAACTATACGATTAGGTTCCATATCTTCCTTATCAATTGCGGTGACTGCCTCGTGAACATCGTAGTTAAATCTATCGGTAATTTCCGTTTGCATTGGTTCTGCGCCTTCAAATTTTAGGATGTTGATAAATTGATTGTAAAATGATTTAAGTTTGTCGTCGTTCGGCTGATTTTCTAAAGCTTTTTTGAACGAGTCATAAAGCGGGAGAAAGTTTTTTAAGACTGCAGCGGTATATTGCGACTTGAGATGTTGTCGATTTTTGTCCCATCTTTTTTGAGCGTTTTCAAAATCTGCTTGGAGGTGGATATATTTATCTTTCCATTTCTTTACTTCATCATGGATTTCTTTAACCTCTTTTTCCAAATCTCCAATTTTTTCTGTCAATTCCTCATTTTCAGTTTTTAAATCTTCGATCTTTTTTATTAACTCGTCTTTTGAAAAATATTCAAGCATTTTTGGTTTTTCAGCTTCTTCTATTTCTTCTTGGATTTTCTGGTTTTCTTTGAGATCTTCTAGATCAGACCCTTTTTTATCTTCGGGGCCTTTGCTTTTTTGATCTAATTCTGCTTCTGCATCTGAGCTTTCTTCCTCTTTAAC
>WJKD01000344.1 GCA_014729315.1 Promethearchaeota archaeon
TATAATTTGTGTTATAAAGCAACAATCCATTCTCTTGATTATATTTGGCATTATTTTCTGAAAATTTGATTCTTATGGAATTCTTTATATATAACCCATTTATACTATTATTATTTGCTGAATTTTCCTCGACCGTAATATATGCGATATGCTCACTTCCGGAAGAATAAATATAAAGACCATTTGCGCCATTATTATTTACTTTATTTCCTGATATGGTGCGTCCAAGAAATATATTACAAAATATACCATTAAGACCGTTGTTAGAAGCGTTATTATTATTAATTGAACTTCCACTATTATGATCACAATATATTCCGTTGAGACCGTTGTTAGACACATTATTATTTCTAATTGAACTTCTACTATTACGATCGCAGAATATACCATTCTGAGTATTATTGCTTACTGTATTCCCCGCAATAATGTTTCGATCGCACCACAAATCTAACAATATACCGTTATAACTATTATTCATTATTATATTTTCAATAACGGTGCTCCCTTCACCCCAAGTAGGATCTAAATAGCTTCTGTCATAGAAATATACCCCATTTTCGCCATTGTAGCTTATGTTGTTTCCAGAGATGTCAGCTTGGCAATAATGATTAAAAAAGAGCCCGTCTCCGGTGTTTTCAGTAATATTGTTATCTAAAATATCGCCTCCGCTCTGATCAAAACAATGTATTCCGTGTTTTTTATTATCAAATATTTCATTTTCTGAGATTGTAGCGAAGCAGACTTGATTAAAATATATTCCATCTTCGGAATTGTTGTTTATAATATTCCTTGAAATATTGTTCGGATTGCTCCAGTAGAAACTCCTTATTCCATAATCTCCATTATTGCTAATGTTATTCCCTACAATATTCCCATACCATATATAATCGTTTAAATATATACCCGACTCACTATTTTCACGGATATCGCTTTCAGTAATGTCGTTAAACCAACAATGATCATTAAGGTATATTCCGTTAAGTCCGTTGTCATGAATAATATTCTGGGTCATAATATTATAATCACACTCGCGATCTACTTCTATGCCAAGTCCATCATTATCAGTTATATTATTAAAAGAAAACATATTCTCGTTACATTCAAAGTAGAGATAAACACCATTTTTATTGTTATTCAAGTCATTATCTTTGATTGAGTTATTATGGCAATAATACTCTACTCGAATCCCTTCCTCTCCGTTATAATTAATAGTATTATTTTTTATTGTATTATTAAGACATTCGTCGTGCAGAAAAACCCCATATTGATTGTTCTCTATTATCGTATTTTCTGAAATTTTATTGTAATTACATCCTTCTTCTAAATATATTCCGTCCTTCGTATTTTTATTAAATGAATTTCTTGAGAGAATATTACTAACACTAAATCGATGCAATATTGCTCCATAAGTATTGTTATTAACAATATTATCCGAAATATTGTTATGATCTGAATGAAACCCTATATCTATTCCCAAACCATTATAACTTACATTATTTTCCGAGATCACGGTATAGTAAGAACGATAAAGATTAATCCCATGATGATTTATGTTAGTTATGTTATTTTGCGTAATGTCTATATTACTACAGTTGTACAAATAGATTCCGTATTTATTATTAGAGACATTATTATTTATCAATATACCATTGCTTACATTATTTAAATCTATAGCCTCGTAATCAGTATCATATACAGTACAATTTCTAAGTATGAAATGCCTTCTAGAATCTTCAATAATAAATCTTGAACTCACAGTAGTAATATTTTCTATAATATATGGTTTTTCCTTACTTCCAACTCCTCCGCCAAACCACACTTGATTTTCAACCCATGTCCAGTTATGAGCATCAACACCTGTAGCATCACCATCTATTATAATCGAATTACTTAATATCCAATAACCAGTATCTTTAACATCTAATTCATTTCGTTCTTTTGCTGATTTTTTATTATCTGCGCCTATGTCACCCATCTCAAATAAGGCTGTATTAAATAACACGATAACAAATCCTAAAACAAAAGTTATACAAATTTTTTTTTTTATCATAAATTTTCACCAAAAAGAAGCAATTGACCAAAATTGTAAATCAATTACTTAATTCTGTAATTATTTTCCTTAGTTGAGTTTCAGCTAACAAATTTTTAAAAAATATACATGGATCTACAGCATGACTCTAGTTGAAGGACATCTAAAATTGAAGGACCGATTTAAATTTAAACTAACAGAGTATTGTAAAAATCCTTATTAAGAAGGATTAGGATTTCGCCCTTTCCCTTCCTTTTCTATTAGTCCAATGCTTTCCCGTTTAATGTGTTCATATCTTTAAATTCTTTTTTTAAAAAAATATCGATAAACTTTATATTTAATATGCATTAAATATACTGCAGATCTAAGTATATTTTCGTTAATTTTATATTATTATTTTTTACTATTTAAATCTACCTAAAATGTAGTGAAAATTTAAGTCGAAATCCATATTTTAAAGAATAAGCATTATCTTGTTTAGTTGACTAGCATAGTTAAAAAATCTCGTAAATCGTACGATTATTACTCGTTGAATATTCCTAACGAGCTAACGATTCTATACGAAGCCTATATTGCTTAATTACTTTGTGTCCAAAATTAATAATACTATCATATGGATTTTTTGTGATTAATGAATGTTTTCTAATGAGATAAATGA
>WJKD01000345.1 GCA_014729315.1 Promethearchaeota archaeon
ATTCTTACATTTCAAGGTTGTAAAACGCAGACTGCAGTAATCGAGTGATTTCGTGAGTTTCGTATTTGACTATCACATCCAAAACCGCTGGTTTATTCGAGCTCTTAGCGCGTTCCAAAGCCGGTTTAATTTCGCAAGGATCGGTGACTTGTTCACCATAACAACCAAAAGATTTGGCACATTCAGCGTAATTAAACCCAGAAAAATCCACGTCAATATAGCGCTTTTGTTTGGAAAATTTCTGAAAAGATTTCATAGATCCCCACGCGTTGTTATTTGAAACGATGTAGATTAAATCTTTCAAATCTAATCTCGCCGCGGTTTCTAAGTCTTGAATATTGAACATAAAGGCCCCATCACCAGCTATGACAACAACTTGCTTATTTGGTTTAGCTAACTTTGCCCCGATTCCATAAGGAATGTTTACTCCTAAATGCCCCATATTCGCTGCGATAAGAGTTGATAAAGGGGGTCTTGGTTTATGTAAATTTATTTGTTCAAGCGCAAACGCTTGAATCTCTCCACCGTCTGTGACTAAAATGGCGTCATCATCCATAAATTCATAAATTTGTTTTACTAAAAACCTCGTATTTATAGGTAAACTCGATTTGGACGATTTGTCGTTGATACTTGCTATTGATTTTGTTCTGGCAGCGAGAAGTTTGTCTAACCATTTTCGATTCTTAACCGGTTCAATTTCTGTAGTTTTCGCTAATATTTTTATTAAAAATCTTTTACAGTCAGCTATTATTCCTAATGCGACAGGTTTATTCCGTCCAATCATCGCAGGATCGATATCTACTTGAATTAATTTTTGAGAATTCTTCCAATAAGGCTCCTCACCATGACCCATTGTGAACGTAAATCGGCAACCTAATGCTAAAACCACATCAGCTTGTCTTGCTGCTTGCAATACGACACTATTAGACATTGATGTTCCTATAAAACTTCTAGTTTCGCTTGATACCGTTCCTATACCCATAAAAGTAGTTGTCACGGGGATCTTTAGATGTTCTGCTAGTTTTCTTAACTCTCTCCACGCTTTAGCTCGCGCAACTCCTCCGCCTGAAATTATTAATGGTTTTTTTGCAGTTAATAATAAATCCAGAGATTCCATTATCAATTTAGCGTCTATTCCAGTCTTTGCTAACGCCCTATATTTTTGTGGTGGAGTTATCGAAATGGTTTGTTCTTCTACCTTGGTCAAAAACGCGTCCTCATATATTTCAAGTAAGATGGGTCCAGGTCGATCGCTCAAGGCTTCTCTAAACGATTTTTGAACTGCGTCTGGAATTTCTTCTGTTTTGAAAACGGACTTCTGATATTTAGTAATTGGTTTAAATATATTCACTTGATCTAAGTTGCCCTGTAAAGTAAACAAGTCTGCATATTTGCTGTTGACTTGTGGTACAAGAGCAATAATAGGAATATTATCGGCCCAAGCAGCTCCGACTCCAGGAACTAAGTGAAGTGCACCTGGGCCAACAGTCCCTGCGCATACTCCTAGCTTGTTAGTAACTCTTGCATAAGCATCCGCAGCGTGAGCGGCTGCTTGTTCGTGACGGAACAGTACAGTTTGAATACCTTTTTCTCGACCCCAACGACAAACAGCATCGTATAAATTTAATAATTGACCTCCCGGAATACCAAATATGTATTTGATATCTTCTTGTAAAAGGCATTTTATTAAAATGTCTCCCCCATTTACAAATTTCTCTTCTTGCGCCATATTTCTACCTTTCGCAATATTGCAGTTTTATTAGTTTTTAATAGATATGAGATAGTATATAAGATTTTTGAGATTATATGTACTTTCCATAAAAAAGGTTATAAAATCTAAGAATTTCCATTAAAAAATTAATTAATTTGATAATAATCACGGAAAATACTTTATGAGATTTGTAAATTTGATTGATAAATCGTGATTTCTAATCTCAAATATAAATTTGGGTTAATAACGAAGGACATATCATTGATTTAGGTAAGAAATGTATCACTTCAAAGTATGAAAATCAAAATCACGATTAAGAATCTCTAAATAATCCAAAAATTTATCCTTTTCAATCCCATAATAGGTAAATTTTCCTTTCTTCCAACCCCTTATTAATCCAGCACTTTCTAAAATTCTCAGATGATGAGAAATCGATGGTTGAGATTTATCCAAGGCAGCTTCTAATTCGCATACGCACCGGTCCTTTTCTTTTAGGATTTCAAAAATCTTAAGTCTATCCTCGTTGCCTAAAGCATTAAAAAAATCTAATTTTTTTTTAAAATCTGTTTGATAGGGTAATTTTTTACCTAAAGATTGAAGATTTTCAAAATATTCTTGACCATTAATGCATCCCTTACAATTACATAACATCTCTTTTATTTCTATTTGTCTATTACGGTCCATAAGATAATTGTACCTTCTAGATGAATTGGAATTGAATTTTTTAATATGATATATAAATATTGAATATTTATTTAGATTTAAATTTTCTTATACAAATCGAAATATTTTTATCTGAAACAATATAATAGTATCTTAAAGTTAAAATAATTACAAAGTAATGTTCGATAAGATGGAATCTGAACTTGCTCCACAGCTCAAAGTTGGAATAATTTCTGATGGAAAATATGGTGAAAGAGCTTTTTCGAATATAAAAAATAAATTCAACACGATATGGATTGAGGTGCCGGATATTCCTTCTAATGTTTTTCTTGAAGATGATATCGATTTGAATATTCCGGAATGTGATCTATATATTTCTTATGTTCGACATCCCGATATTATTATCCAATTAGCGGAGTTAAATATACCCTTGATATTGGGTATATTACCGGGTCAAGGGTTATACCATCAATTAAAGCAGATAAACAAGAATGTGGTTCATTCCCAAACTATGTGCTCTTTAAGAAACAACACGGGTATAGATGCTGTTGATAAATTTTCCACCTATTTTGGCGAACCTCTTTATAATTTATCTATAAATTCTGAAGGTATATTGGACAATATTGAAATAAATAGATCATCTTTATGTGGATCAACAGAAGCAGGAGCTAAATTTTTGGTTGGAAAGAAATTAACTAAAAAGAATCTCCGAGAGTTTGCTTTGAGGATTTGTCACGAATGTAAAGCACCTCGCTTTGGTCGAACTTGCGATAAAGAAGTAGCCGGGATAATTCACCTAAAGTATCTTTTAGAATCTATAAAAGCCCAAAATGAATTTTTATTAAAAAATGAATTGTTAGAATTTATTAGCGAAGTGGAAAATGAATATAACGTCAGAAAAAATCAATAAAAAACTTTTCATAATGAGTAATTCAATAAGCTTTAATCAGGAAAATAATCTAGTAAGAGTTGTTAATTTTTTAAAGTAATATCATAATCGGACTAAATATTAAATAAAATTAAATAAAGGAAAAAAAAATTAATTTGAGCCCCCTTCTAATTTTTTCTTTAGTTTTGTTCTACTGTATCCAATTTTAATCATAATCCCTACTGATGTGCTAACAATCCC
>WJKD01000346.1 GCA_014729315.1 Promethearchaeota archaeon
GAATGATATTGCTCGGAACCGGTCAATTCTGTAGAAATCAGATCATAAAAGTTGGTAAATATACCTATGGATTTCAGTTTCATTTTGAGCTAACTGAGGAACTTTTCGATATCTATTTAGAAAAGGCACCTGAATTAGTAAAAACGAAAAAAGATGAGTTATTCAAAAATTTTCAAAAAATTAAGCAAGAATATATTGAGAGAGGAAAGAAAATAATAGAGAACTATCTCAAATTACTAAAGTTGATATAATTTTATTTCGAAATTTATTTTGTATATCAAATAATTCGACGTAAAACCATTTGAAGTTTTCCTCCAGATCGTTTAGAACCGATGACTATTTGTTTTGGTTTACCTTTTAAAATCGTATATTTTACATAAATATCGACTGGAAACCTATGATTTTTCGCTTTTACCGTATTACTATTAATCGCTAAATCAGCTCTCTCTTTTAATTTAATATAATATACCGCTGTACTACTATTACATTTTGGACAGCCAGGAATAAATTCGGAGCTTATATATATAACGGGGTCGTCAAACTCTGGAAGGTGAGACTTAAAATATTCTCTTAACTCTCCCGTAGCAATTATTTCCATACACAAATCTAATAATTCTAATTAATTTTTAAAGATTTTAAAAATAAAAAATCATATAAAAATGAAAAGAAAAGAAAACTAATGAAATGTGAAAAAGATGGAGAATCTAAAAAATATTAAATGCCCCGAATGCGAATCAATTCTTAGCTTTGTACATACCGATAAAGACGATATTTTTAAAGGATTATGCCCTGATTGTGGATATGAGGAATGGAGAGCTTTAATCAAGGAAAAATAAGATTCAAAATTACATTTTAAAACTAATCTATTATCACCTTATCTTTCTTGTAATTTAAAGCAATAAAATATTTTTTAAACAATTATAATTATTGCTAGGTCTGTCAAATCGCTTTTGATGAAAAGAAACCAATTATATTGTAAGAATCAGATAAGCTCGACATAGTAGATATATCAAAACATAAAGAGAGTGAAAGATTTCTTTTAAATTCTAAAACTAAAATTACCTTCAATACATCTTAATTTCTATCAAACTTAACTTAATCATTAAAATAAAGAGGAATTAGTCTTATTAAATTAACTTAATAGTTAATTCATGCATAAGGTAGAGAGTTGGAGAAAGCCAAAGAATTAAGAAAGCAAAGAATATCGCTAAGAAATAAGAGATTATAACATCGGTAATATAATGAACTCCCAGATAAATCCTCGAAAATCCTACAAAGCCCCCCAAAATTAAGCTAAGAACGATCCAAAAGATATTACCGTAAATAAGAGCAAAACTAAAGAAAGAGATTGTTCCTAAAAATGTGTGCCCGCTAGGAAATGAAAAGTCTCTTAACATCGTGTCCAATGCTTTAACATCCTTACACGAAGCGTAGGGTCTTTTTCTTCTAATTAATGATTTCAATGGAAGAACTATGACAAAATAGGATATAAATATCACAAAAATCGTATAGCTTACATGAAACATTTTCATTACAATAAAAATCCCGCAAAGAATTATCCATATATAAGGAGAACCAAAGAATGTCCAAAATTTCCAGAAGTAATTTGTAAATTGTGTTCTTCTATTTTGAATTTTTGTTAAAATTTCGCACTCGAATTCGTTCAGTTCGTCGTCTATATCGACCTTTCTATCGTCAATTGTCATAAGGCAGCTAAAATTCAGATGCTTTTTTTAAAAATATTAATTTAAGATAATTTTAGAATTTTTAGAATAGTTAATTAGAAAAAAATGAATTTGGTTTTTCTCACCCAGAATAACTTATTAGAGTTTTGCTAATTTTTCTAAATGGATTTTATCTATGTTTTCCTTAATCTCTTCGGCTTTTACTTTATCTATTGGAAAGAACGACATAGCTAATATACCAACTCCCATCGCAAGCGCTGGGAACACAAACATTAGCACACGAAGTCCAAAAATAACTTCTGGAGTTACTCGTTCGGGAGCAAATACAGCCCATCCTACATTAGTGAAAACGAGACCTATACTTAAGAATATTGCGATAGTAGTTAATCTGATGATAAGCGCGTTTATTCCGTAATATCCCGCTTCTCTTCTAACCCCACTTGATAATTCGTCGTAGTCAATTGCCGTCGCCATTGTCATATCTCTACCAAATAATACTCCCGCAAAAGCAAAACCAGTTAATATAAAAACTATTAGGCCTCCGAGAAAGTTGGTTACAAACATAAATGGAGCGAGCGTAAGTATTAAAGTCGCAAATGCTAGCCTTAAAGCGTTTTTCACTCCCAATTTCACGTAGATTTTTTCCCAAATAAACATTGCGGCAGCCGCAACGATAAAAGTAATCGCCAGTAGTAAGGATATTAGGAATGAATCTTTCACATTCAGAACAAAACTGCCGTAGAGGGGAGCGATGGTAGGGATTATTCCAAATACATACCAAATACCAAAGTTAGCAATCACATAATAAACGAAAGCTTTGTTGCTTAATGACATTTTAAGCGCCTTAAAAAAGGGTGGTGCTTTTTTTGGATCTTGCGAATATTCTTTCCTCTCTTTAATTCCAAATTTAATAAAGATCCCGGCAAATATTAAGGTCAAAACGGCCATAACTAATGCAGCGACAGCGTAATTATTATAATATTGAGGATCGTCGTATTGAGGGATAAAAAAGCTTGGTAGAAGAGTAGCAAAAATTAGTCCAATTATGTTAAATACTTGTACGAATCTATTTGCTTTTGCGCGATCGTCTATATTTTGGAACATTTCTGGAAAGAGTGATGTTTGATTTAACGAATACATGGTATAGAAAAAATCGAACAGAAAAAGCATGATCATAAAATAAATGAATATAACGAAATCAGACGCTTGGAGTGGAGGAGTCCACAAAAGAACCAATACAATGCACAAGGGGATTATTCCTCCTATGATATAAGGTTTTCTACGACCCCATTTCGAAGAAGTTTTATCTGAAATCACGCCAAGCATTGGATCGTTTATTGCATTCCAGAAAGACCAAATTATAAATCCTAAGGTAATTAAAGCGACATTTAATCCAATTACTGCAAAGTAGAATGTGAAAATTAAAAAAGAAAACATTTGATAGGCATTCACATCTGCGATAGACGCAAAACTATATGAAACTGCTTTTTTAGTTGAATAGGACGATTCTGAAGGTTTGTTTTTTTCTGTCATAATTAATCACTTAGTAAAGAAAACTAATTTCATTACTACTTCTATTTAAACATTTTTATAATTTTATGTTATAGATAATTCAGATTACATTCTTCGAATAGTAAGGTTTTATCTATTGAAAAAACTAATTAGAATTAATTAATTTGCGTTATTAGGTAATTTGTTTCATTTAAATATAAACATATAAACTGTTAGAAGATGAGAGACAACAATCTTATTATTTATCTTGTCCTTGCGATTTACATAGGTGTCCTAATTTTTTCTTTTTTCACCAATTTAGCGTTTGCTATAATTATCTCGCTTATCCCATTATTATTGTTTCTTTTTATTTATTTTTACAATTTAAAGGTGGAGGAAATATGAATCTGACATTCGCGATTTTTATTTTTGCGGTGCTTATCGCTTTTATTTTATTAATTGTTCATTCGTATCTTCATCGAGGGATAAAAGAAACTCTATTATTTTTCGGGTTTGGATTTGTGTTTGGCTTAATAAGAGAAATAATCTATCGAACCTTTTTTAACAATTACTCGGTTTCAGAAGTTCCTTTACAAATTTTAGGAGCACCTCTTGCAATTATCTTCGGTTGGTTATTCACCTATTATCTTGGATATAGTCTGTGCGAAAGCTTCATGAAGGATGCATCCGAACCAGAATATTTAAGACTGATGATACTGAGTGCTCTTTTTTCTTCCTTTATATGCTTTTCGATTGAAACGGCCGCAATGTATTTAGGGTGGTGGGAAGTTTTTTTTGAATCCTCTGAATTCGCAGCATCCGATTTATTAGCAGGCTGGTTCTATTCAGCACTTTTATATTTCAGCATATTTTTCATTTTACTCGGTAAAATCAAGAAAAAAAAGAATTTAATTTTACCTTTTTTAATCATTTTTCTAATTACTATTATTGAATTCACCGAAGTTCTCTATTTTACCTTTCAATTATTATTAATTAATATTATCTACTTCACTATACTGACCATTATATGTATCATTTTTCCATTTCTTTCTATTTTCTTAATACCACTGGGGATCCTGTTCTTTATCGGTCCAACAAGAGATTTATTAAATAATAATGGAAGGATAATAATTTTTTTCATCGTGGAATTTGCTTATCTGTACATACTTTTAAAGAAACCAAAAATTGTTGAAATTGAGGCCATTGAGTAGGGTCAATCTATCAAGTTAGTTTTAGAAAAACTGTTTACAACTTGTAAAACATGGGAATCTTTTATATACAAATCAACTAATAAATATATTTAGGTGATTTAAAATATATCTTTCAAAAGAAGAAGAAGATATTCTAAATGGTAATAATGGAGAACTACTTGCTCAATTGATGAGATTGCTGGTAGAACTAGGAGATTCTTTCGGGGCAGAAAAACTAATTGATATCATATCTGCTCACACCGTTCTTAATTTCGGTTTAAATTTTGTTAACGCTGCTGCTGATGTTTTACATCGCATGGCACGTTCTGGGCTTAAAGTAAAAGTTAGAACAACGGCAGACCCAATTATTGATATGGAATATAAAGAAGACTTAAGTATAGTTTACCCTATGTTTACGCTTCACGATCAGATGATGGATGACTTGGCCAAATTAGGGGTAGCAGGTTTTACTTGTACACCTTATTTCTTAGATAATAAACCAAGATTTGGTGATCACTGTGCGTGGTCCGAATCATCTGCTGTAATATATTTGAACTCAGTTATCGGAGGAAGGTCCAATCGAGAAGGAGGACTTGTCGATCTTGCGTGCGCAATCCTTGGAAAGACCGCTTATCACGGATTTCACATTACGGAAAATCGAAAAGGTGATATTCTTTTTAAAATAGGAGAGGATGTAGATATTACCCGCAGATTTAATCTCACTTCGATTGGTTTAAGAATCGGTGAAATCGCGGGAAGCAGAATTCCTGTCGTTGAAGGATTAAATAATATCTCACTCGATAACTTAAAAAACTTAGGTGCAGCATCAGCTTCGACAGGAGCAGTAGCTCTAATTCACGTATTGGGCATTACCCCTGAAGCAAAATCTTTAGAAGATGCTTTTCAAAACGATGATCCAGAAGAAATCGTCGATATAGAGAAGAAAGATTTAGAGGAAGTAAGAGAAAAGTATAGCACTGAATGGAAGAAACCACCCGCGAATATTGCAATAGGTTGCCCTCAATTAAGTAAAGCGGAAGTGATCGAAGTTTTAGAACATCTCGAGAATAAAAAAATATTAGATGGTGTAAATTTTTGGATATGTACTAACCCCGAAACCAAAAATGAAATTAAGCAGTCTGGGTATTCTAACATCTTAAAAAATTCTGGTGCTAAAATTACTTCGTTATGTCCTCTCCTCACGGCGTTACCCCGTCCTGTGACGACTAACTCTGCGAAAACTTGCTTTTATAGCAACGCAACATATAGAGATTTGGATACTTGCATTAAAATAGCTACGGAGGGATTATAAATGAGTAAGGTCTTAAAAGGAAGAGGTCTAAGTCGCGGAGTTGCCGAAGGTGAAGCTGTTGTTACCAATCAACCATTCAGCATTAGCGCAGCGTTTACATTTCCTTTAATTCAATTCAGTAAAAAATGTAAGGTTGCCGATAGAACCCACGAACTATATAAAAAGGATGTAAAAGGAAAAGTTTTGATATTTCCTTATCCAATTGGCACTACTACTTTAGGATTTGTGTTACTCGAAACAATCGTTAGAAAATCTGGACCTATAGCGATAGTATGCGAAAAAGGAGAACCTTTGATGAGTTCAGGTGCAGTTGCCGGCGATATTTTTTTCGATATCCAATTTCCAATCGTAGATCAAATAAATTTTTCAGAATTAGAAAAAATAGAAACAGGAACCTTAGTAAATGTAAACGGCGATAAGGGAACTTTAGAAGTCTTGTAGAATTTCCAAAATAACTTATTTTTTTTGGAAATTAAGAAATTTGTCTAAATCTGTCCTTTTCCAGAATAATATTAAAGAGATAAAATAAAGAAAATATAAAAATTAAATTAAAAATTTTTATATAAGTTTCTTCAATTTCATTTATAACTAATCGGATTTAGCACTAAAGTGAAAAAAAATTGAATGAAATATCCAGCAACTCAACAAACACAACCCAAGAACAAAATAATGAGAATGAGAAACAA
>WJKD01000347.1 GCA_014729315.1 Promethearchaeota archaeon
TCCCGCAATACACAAAAGGCGAATGATATTGATTAGACGGGTCCGGCGCCATCCATCTCCCAATTGAGGAATCATAATATCGGACACCGAAATAATCGTAATTGCTGCCGTCATCTCGTTCTTTTCCGGTAAATTTATACACCGCCTCATCGCCGGAGACAATTGTCTGCCGCATGTTCAAGCCAAATGGATAATAATCATAACAAACTTTTACATCTCCGTCTTTATAAAGTAACGTTGAAATCACCATCTTCACTACGATCTATTTTGTAATCCTTTGTATTCGGATTACCCATTCAGTTCAGAGTGATGCGTGTGTCAGATGTAATCTAAATAATTATGGGCGCATATTTTATCTATAGAGATTAATTTTTTATTTATTAATAGAAGTATCTCATAAGATGCCAAACACCAAATATGAAGGAGAATATAATACCTATCCAAAATCTAAGTTCATGAGTCTTTCTTAACTCTCTGCTGAATAAGGCATCCCCTGATTTTTCCCTCCAATTCAAGTATTTATTTTTAAATAAGAAAAGAATTATACTCGCTGAAACAAGGAAAATACCCATTAACCTATAATAACCATTCGAGGTTGAATTTTGAGATGCTGATCCTAACATAGAAAAATAAGCATTTTTAGGCCTATGTACATTTTTGTGATTTATTATGAATATTATTGGTCCACCGTGAATTGGAATTTTCTAGATATTAAATTAGTTAGTAATTTCATTTAGTTCAATTTTGATGGTAAATCCATTTAGTTGCCATCATTAATCAGTCACTATCCTTGCTTGTATATTTCCTGACAAGAGATAATAAGATGCTGGCCAGTAATGGGATAGCAATTCCAATAGCAGCTATGGCATGATTTTCAGTTCTCCAAAGATATAGCACCATAAAAACCCAACTACTACTAATAATAATGATATAAATTATAAATTTATAATCATAAGTAATTCTGGGTTTAGTTTTAAGAACGTATGATGAAAAAAAATAAGTCAGCAATCCTATCATTCCCAATATACCTATGAACATAATAATGTGAATGAAACCAAGCAAAAGACCAACCTTCTGATATAAAATTGCTATCAACATAATTATCGGCAAAACAATGCGCAAATATTTTAATCTTATCATTATTCCTCCAATTTGCTCGACAATTATCATTACTTAGCTGAATTCACTATACTGTTTTTAATATAAAATCAGCTAATTCGTAAATATCAAATTAGTTAACATAGTTCTATATCCTGGCGATCGCAGTAGGTTACCCATTTTCTTATATCATTTTTATCTGACATTGACAAAGATAGACTAACCGACTAAATGAATCGATGATGAATAAAAAACTTATGACCCAAAATTTAGATTGTTAAAATCATTATAATTATTGTCATATTTTAAAATAATGGACACTATTTAGGTTCATTTTCCTCATGTGTATTAGGAGTAATTAAAAATTCAAGAGTTACATGATTACTGTTTTCTATTGTAAAGCTACTTTCAATATTTATACCTGAAGTAGATGGATGATTTTGTTTTAACTTCTCAGTGCTAGAAATTTCACCAAACAAATATTCACCCACTGTTACACCAATCATATTTTCACCAATAGATGCAGGAAAATCATAAAAAAATTCGCTAACAGTTTTTAAGTCCCATGTTATTCCCTTATCAGGGATTAGTGGTAAATATTTTGCAATTGATGCGCATACTAATCCCTTAGCGAAATTTGCTCCCATATCTCCCGCGATTACATCACCTGTCATAAAATATTCTGTCACAGCAAGTTGAATAGAATTAGCAGCTCCAGCAGCAACAACACCTCCATATGCTGCCGCTGCACCTGTTACAAAACCAACACCAATAGTTTTAAGAAAAGCTCCCCATTTTTCAGACAAATGACCATCCGCTGCACGATATGCTGCAACTCCTGAATTAATAGCACCAAAAGTACCGCCAATTATACCTGGTGCTGCTAATTTTAGCAATACAAAAAAAGCAATTTCACCATCCTTATCCACATATATATATGGATTATTACCACAATACACATAAGGAGAATGATATTGATTAGACGGATCCGGCGCCATCCATCTTCCAATGGAGGAATCATAATATCGGACACCAAAATAATCGTAATTGCTGCCGTCATCTCTTTCTTTTCCGGTAAATTTATACACCGCTTCATCGCCGGAGACAATTGTCTGCCGCATGTTCATTTTAATCGGTTCTCCTCGTAAACATGTTACATAAATCCATAATAATAACTTTTCTTTTCAAATTTTCGTCTTGGAAGATATGGATGTCTGCGATAGGAAGCA
>WJKD01000348.1 GCA_014729315.1 Promethearchaeota archaeon
AGATTTGGCAAAAAGATTACTGTTGCGTCTTTAACCGACCTTTACGAGAGCAATTACGAGGAATACGAGACCTTTATTGACAAAACCAGCGTGCTTTGCTCGGGAAGTTCGAGGGAGTCTTCGATCCCCGAAGCGAACGAGTCGGATAAATCGTTGTATTTCGAGTCGATTTGTGCTCAGTTATTCTCTGATAGAGCAAAAGCTCGAGCAAAAGAGTTTTCGCGCACTCGTTTCAAGGTTAGTCTTTACGTAGATTACGGGAACGTTCATCACTCGTTCCAAGATTTTAAGCGACGTAATCCAAAATTTAAAGGGATTTCGGAAGTGGAATTTTTTAGGCGTTTGCGAAAAAAAGCAGAGTGCGGGAGCAACCTAACCCGCTCCGTGTTGTGGATGGGTATCCCTAAAGTTAAAATCTCGGAATTAAAACAAATGCGACGGAAAAAAGAGGCGTTAAAGAGGGAATTGGAAAACATCGGATACGAGGTAAACTTTCTTTATCACGAAGTGATTTATAAAAAAGGAATTAAGGAGAGGGGAGTAGATTTGTCCATTGCCGTGGATATGGTACGCGATGCTTTAGACGAGGAATGCGAAAAAATAATCTTGGTGTCGGGGGACGCCGACTTCGTGCCGGTAGTACGGAAGTTAAACGCCCTTCAAAAGCACTTGGAAGTCTGGTCGTTCGTTGAGCCCGTAGCGAATAGCCCTCTCTCGTCGTTTTTAGTCTACGAGTTGTCGAAAGGCCAAAGCAATATTTCAGGCGTTCTCAAACCTTTGGAGAAGATCCTAACGAAATTTTGAACATTTGAACGATGCTTGAAAAATAACGAATTTTATTTTTTTAATTTGAGTTTGCTTTATTTTTGCTCAAAGACATTTTGCCTATGATATGCTAAATACTTTTTATGAGGCTCTTCTATTTTTTTGAGACGCATCTTACTCTTTATCCCAAGTTTTTCTCTATCACTCTTCTCTAATAAATCGCTAATAATTATATTCCCATTACCATCAAACGTAATCAGACCTTTATCAAAAAGACTATCAAGATTAGGAATAAGTAATAAACCATTATACACATCAAGCCGTTCTTTATTATTTGAATCGCGCCATGGCTTAATATGAGAAGAATTTAAAATTTCAATCGGTTGGCAACTTGATACTGCACATTCCCTCCAATATTTTATTAATTTACTACGAAATCTCCCCTGTCCAACTCTACTCTGAACTACTGTTTCTCTTTCTGTTTCAGATAAAGTGTTATAACTTTCCCTATAATCTTCTATTTCTTGAATTGGATTAGAGGGCGAAAAACTATCATAACCTGGCTTAGGAATGTCTTCTTCAAATACAGCTTCTAAATAATATAATAATTCAGGAGTATATTTTAATTGACTCTTTTTATTTAACTTTTCATACTTTTTGGAGACCTTCTCAATAAATTCAAAATGAAACTCAGAGATTATAGACGAAATTTTTGAATGGTCTTCCGAAGGATTATAATATCCGTTTTTGGAGGGAATTTTACTGTATTCCGGATAATCTTCATTATCCCATTTCCAATTTCTTGAATTTTCTAATTTAGTCCTTGCCTCTTCTAAATCATTTAATAATTCTTTATCAAGAGCTAACCAAATTATGCCTTTTTGAATAGTAAATACTATAAGATTCCCAATTAAAAGGCGAATGCGATCATCAAGATAATTTAATAATCTTTTTCTTTTTCTTTTATGCAAAATGCAATTCCTTTAGATTCAGTCCGATTAGAGGTTTTCTCTTTTTGTTTTATACCTATATTTTTCATAGTTATTTTAGATAATAAAAAAACATCTATTTCTCCAAAAGGGTTAATCTCTCTTTTATTATAGTAAAGGTCATATTCATCATAAAGATGGAAATCGTCATAATAATGAATTGAACAATCTGATCTTATTATGTAATAGCTGTCATGCAAAAAAAAAACTTAATTAACAAAACCCACTCGCTCGACAATAACGTTTAGGGGCTTTCTTAGTGCGATAAACTTTCTAGTAATTTCCATGTGCGCTTGAGAGTAGCTGAATTAGACTCTTAAGATTTGATGGAAGGCAATAAACACTAAATCAAGACATAGTCGTTTTTTATATTGCTTGTAAAATTTGTGAGTTTCGATGCAGTACGACATGGGGATAGACGAGTGGCGACGGATCGAAGGCGAGTCGAAGGCACGCCTGGACAACGCTTGGCTCGCCAAGTTGCTCGGGGGCGGGCTGATGAAGGGGTTGTCTTACCTTCTTGTCGGCCGGAGGAGATTCACTTCGGATTTGCTTGCGAAGTTTGCGGTGTCCCGGCAAGCTTCTCCCGAGTTTAAGGGAAAGATTGTGCTCGTGGATTGCAATAATAGGTTTAATCCTTACGCGATTAGTAAAATGGCGGTCTCGAATGGACTATCCCCGACGGAAACCTTGGAGAACGTGCTGATCTCGAGGTCGTTCACCTGGCACCAGTTAGTCGAAACGCTTCAGAATAGGCTCAATCCGCTGGTCGATCGGTCGTGCGTTGACGCGGTGCTGGTCTCCGGTATTACGAAATTCTTCGAATACGAGCAGTCTTATTTCCAAGAGCTTTTACAGGCGATTTCAGGCGTGAAAAAAGTCATCGCGAAAAGGCGG
>WJKD01000349.1 GCA_014729315.1 Promethearchaeota archaeon
ATATTTCATAATTTAGGTTAGAAGATACTAGTTCAAAAGCCTTCGAAATCGTATCGTTAATGTTAATATCATTAATTTCAACATTTGAATTGTTTGTGACTATGATGCTTATTGCAAACTCGTCAATGTTCCTTCCTGGAAAAATTTCTTTCCCGATGGTTAAATCCCTTCGCTTATGAACTATAGTGAGGTCGGGCAATTCATCTCTGCCCATTTTATATCTTACTTTATAGTAATTATCAGCTAATCCCTTTTCTTTGGGATAATAAGATGTGATTTCGAGCGGAAATTCGTAGTCTTTATTATAATCTGGAGATATTGCGTAAATTGGATATTTTATTTCTATGAAATCCTCAACTTCGACGATATTATACTGTGCTAGTTCTTCTAAATTCAATTCTATTTCTAATGTGTGCGGAGTCGAGGGATCTTGGTTTTTGGGTTTGATTTTGACTTTCATTTTATCGCTGATGTCCGTTCCCGAGGAATTCCTGATTTTATAATCTGAAGAATCTAAGGATATTATAAAGTCCTTCGGATAATTCTCAACAGTTATTAAACTTTTTATATCAAATGTCCCGATATTTTTTAAGGTGAGGATATTTTCCATCTCAGATTTTTCAAAAGATTTAATTTCCAATTCGGAAAATCTTTTGGAAATTGCCATATCGATAATCTCGAAAATATCCTCGTCGAAGTTTAACCTTAACCTTGAAAGTTTTTCTTTTTCGCAATTGACCGAATATTCCAACTTTCTAAAAAATTTCGGCTCGAGGTTGTCAGAAACTTCCCATTCCTCGCTAATATATTTATCCCCCGGTAAAATGCTTCTATTTTCATCTTCTTCGGAAAAGTTGAGATCAAGCCATTTTTTCGTTTTATCTTTATCTAGAACGACGATAGAATTCAATTCCATTTCCAAATTACTATTATTTCTAAAAATTAAAGAACAAGTCCACTTATTAGGTTCTGTTTCCTTCTCTTTAACTTTTATAGCATGCATTGCATGGCTGTAAGCAGAAAAAGACTTCAATTTATTACCCGAAAAAAGCACATCATCCATTTCGTAGGATATATGAACTCGCCCAGTTCCTATAATCTTCTTCTCGCGAGGATAAATATCAGCATATATAATTAAGTCTGTTTTTTTATGAGGCTTGATTTCGGGGATAGTAAAGACTATATTTCCCTTTTTGACATTAACATTTCTGACAGACGCGCCTTCGTATTTCAGGTTAGAAAAATCTTCTGTAAAGATTTTACCCAGCTTAATGTCTCTTACCGGGTTATCAGAAGTATTTTCCAAGGTTATTGTAAATTTAAGTGAATTTTTTTGATTGAAAACCAAGGGATAATGATTTTGAATACCTTCGTAATCGTCAATTTTTCCTTTTTCTAAGAATCTTTTTTTCTTAATTTTTTTTTCTTCAGAAATTTTGGTTAATTTATTTTCTAAAGTATTTTTTTTTGTTGTTTGGAGGGTCTGAAGTTTTTTAGTTAATTTTTCGATCCTTTGCTCTATATTTTTTGCTTGATAGAACATTTCATCTAAGTTATTTCTAATTTCATTCAGGTATCTCGTCTCTGATTCAAGTTTCGTTCTTTGTTCTTGAATTTTTGGATCAAATTCTTTGATTACTGATTGTATTTTATCTATTTCTTTAGTTTTTTTATCTATAAAGTTTTGAATTTCCTCTAGCTCCTCATCTTTTTTATCCTCTAAGTCTTCCAAATTATCTTCTAGCGAAGAATTTTTTTCTTTAATTAACTTTTCCAATTCTTTGTCGTTTTGTTTGTATAGATCTTCGTATTCATCAACTTTATCAGACCATTCTTCAACTTTTTCAACCGCATTTTGATAATTTTTCTGCTCCTTTTCTAATTCGGCTTCAACTTTGTTAATTCTGGGATCATATTCTTTTAAAATATTTTTTTGTTCGCTCTCTTTTTCAACTTTTTTCAGCGCTTTTGATTTATCTTTTACTAAGGATTTGTGATCTTTCTTTAGTGATTTTACGAGTCCCTTTAGTTCCTTCTCTTTTTCAGACCAAATCTCGTTTTTCTCTTTAGCACTCTCCAGATCCTTCTTAAGAACATCTAGTTTGCTTTTTAATTCTTCTATTTTCGGATCAAATTTATTATCAATATGTTTTTTACTATTGGTTTTTTCCTTTTCGTATTTTTCTTTAATGTGAGGAACTTCAGCTTCCGAATTTTTAACTTTATTCCTAATTTTTTCCAAAGCAGAATGTAAATCTGTTTCGCCAGTAATTTTAGTATCATCTATGGAAATGCTGCTAAGTTTTTTATTTTGATATTCAGATTTCTCAATAATCAATTCTTCTAATTCATTCTCCAAATTCCCGACGATCTCTTTCATTTCTGCTTCTTTATTATTCCATTCTTCAATATTTTTTCGAATTTTTGAAAGCTCATTTTGGCTCTCGGTGATTTTTGAATTTGTCTCTTCTATTTTTGGATTGTATTTATTCCTAATTTTTTCTTCTACTAATTCTTGTTTCTTCAGAGAAGTTTCTTCAATCTCAGAAATTTTTTTTTCTTTTATCTGAGAGCCAATATTTTCCATGTCAATACTTAATAGTTCAACATTCTGGGAAAGTTTTAGAGGATTAGGAAGATCCTCGGGATTTAATATTGAGTAATTTATTTTTTTGTTAGTTTCAGGTTCAAAAATTCCAAGTTTAACGTAATTTTCGTCCTTTAGATTAATATTATCTGTGTCTAAGAGTTCAAGAATTCCATCCCAGATTCTATCTTTTTTTGAGTTATTGATGATTGTAATGATCCCATTTCCTACGAAATGTTCTAGGTTTCCGTGTTTATCGTAATCATATTCAAGAACTTCCTCTCCGACAATGAATATTTTTGATGCGGTGCGAATCTTTACAGACTCTTCTTCAGAGAAATCAAACGTTTCTTCTTCAATATGTTTTAAAGGTAGCCCTAGGAATGCGGGCGACAAACTAGTTTCTAATTCCTTTCTCGTTATACGTTTAAATCCCAATCTATATTACCTCCAAATATTTATTATCATTTTTTTTGTTCTTAATTGGTTATGCTTTGAGGGATTTCTGTGAGTTTTAATCCCTTCAATTTTTTAGCTAATGATGTAATAATATTGAATACATCAATAATCAAACAAATTGAACCATCTCCCGTAATAGAAACGCCCAATATTTCTTGGAATTCTGAAAATCTGGACCTAAATGGTTTAATGACCACTTCCAGTTGTTGCAAAATTTCATCTACGATAAACATCGCAGATTCTTTTTCGTCCTTATAGCACCAAATAGCGACTTTTGATCTAGCTTTCTCCACTTCTTCGTTAGTCCCAACAAAATCGAGATAATCTCCTAACCTCACTACGGGAACTAAGGTTCTTTCGATTCTGTAATGTTCCACTCCTTTTACATATTCAATTAATTCCCTCTTATAAAAGTAAATCTGCTTGATATTTTCTATAGGTATAGCAAATAGATCTCCACCGATTTTCATCAATTGAGCTTTTAGGATAGCCCTAGTAAACGGTACATCTAAAGAAAATGTGGTTCCTTTTCCTTTTTCAGTCGAAATATCAATTGCACCTCCTAATTCTTCGATTTTATCTTTCACAATAGCTAGTCCCATGCCTCTTCCTGATATCTCGTCTGCACCCGCCAGTGTAGAAAATCCAGGTTGAAAAATAACTTTCTTTAATTCTTCTTCGCTTAATTCTTGTGCTTCCTCTTCCGTGTATAGTTCCTTTCTGACTACTTTCCGCCTTATTGATTCAAAGTCCAGCCCCTTACCGTCGTCTTCTACTTCAATATAGATCGACCCGGCCCTTCGATATGTTCTAAGGGCCAAATTTCCGGTGATTCCTTTTTTACTTGATTGTCTTTCCACCGGAGTTTCAATACCGTGATAGATTGCATTTCTTAACAGATGAATTAAGGGACTGTTCAATTCTTCGAGAACCTTTCTATCTATTTCGACATCTAATCCCTCTAGGGTAAATCTAATTTGTTTATCAGTTTCTCTTGCAACATCTCGGACCAAACGTCGATATCTTCGAAAGGTAGTATCGACTCTTACCAATTTCAAATTAAAAATTATTTCCTGAATGTCTAAGAAGAGTTTATCCATATTGTCAAAGAACCTTGTGCCTTCCCAGTCTTGTCTATCTTGCATCATTTGACTGAGCTGATTTTTAATTATTACCAGTTCTCCGAAATAGTCCATTAATTTTTCTAAGATTTCTATGTCTACTTTTACCGAGGTAATTTTCTTTACCCTATCTTCGAAGTCAGTAACGATGTTTGAAACAGCCGAGATTTCCTGAACATCGTCTGTTTGAAAAGGTTCAATCTTTGCGGTTACTTTTTCCTTTAGAGTAAAACTTCTATTAAAATCCGAAATAACCTTGTAGAATTGATCGCTATTAATTGATGATATTTTTTTACTTTCGATTTCTAGAATCTCATCTAACGCATTTTCGATATCATCTTTTCCTTTTTTACTCATATAATATAATTCAAAACTTTCGTCAAAGTTTCCTTTTTCTAAGATCGAAGGGTCGGGATTCGTCGCACAAATCCTTCCGATATCATTTAAAGCTCTAAATATAATGAATAATCGCACTTTCTTAAATACGCAGGTAGCTTGAATTTGTATGTAAATTTTGTAAAAATTCATTGATTTGTCCTTTTTAATATCCTCAAGCTTTTTCGCAGGAAGGGCATTAAAGAAGGTAACATCGTACTCAATTTCAAACTCTTCAAATGCCTCAGTTATCTCGTTGAGAATTTGTTCACTCAAATCCTTAAATGTGCCTTTTCGAGCGTTGTTAATCGTACCTCGAATTATGTCAAGACTTTCAAAAAGTAAATTGATGAATTCTTCTTTTCTTTCAACAGTTTCTTTGAAGTTCTTATGTTTATCCAGAAAAGTTTCAAAATGATGACAAAATTTTGAAAGTCTGTCCAATCCAACCATCGCCGTCATTCCTTTTAACGTGTGATAGACAAAGAAGAGATTCTGGATTGGTTGGTTATCGCTTGGATTCTCTTCTAACGCCAAGACATTATCCTCAATTGATTGAATTAAGTCTTCTGCTTCGCTAAAGAACAGTTTCTTATCTGATTCGCTTACCATTAACTTATAACCTCATTATTCTATTCTTTTTATTCAATACTAATTTCCAATTAATTTTTTTTTATTTACGCTTAAAACCGCCTATTACTTAATTAAAAGTCTTTCCATAACTTCTGTGACTTGCTCTGATTTGAATGGTTTTTGGATGAAATCTTTTGCACCTTTTTTAGCTGCTTCTAAAACTAAAGCCTCCTGACCAAGTGCAGATACAACGACAATTAGAGCATTTTTGTCGTATTTTAAGAGATCTTCAATTGTCTCTATACCGCCTTTTTTGGGCATAACTAAATCCATAGTTACTAAATCTGGTTTTAGTCTTTTATAGAGAGAAATAGCTTCATCCCCGTTTGATGCCTCTCCAACGACTTCCGCGTAATCTGATTTGTCAATAATCTTTTTAAGCATGTTTCTCGTAAATTGTGCGTCGTCTGTTATTAAAATCCTTTTTTTATTATTATTTGCCATATTGGTTAACCAACTCCTTTTTTTAAAATCTTTATTTTATCAAACTTAATTCGTTTTGAATTGATTTCTTTTCAGTTTCTGATAAAATTTTGCTTAGATCAATCAATATCCTTGGTCGATCCTTGAATTTTATAATCCCTTTAATGTACTCCACAGATAAACTTGTTTGGAAGATGGGACTCAGTCCGATAATATCTTGAAGGTTTATATGGGAGACGTTGTAAATCTTGTCAACATAAAACCCGATATTTGTATCGTTGATATTAACAATTATGATGAACTTACTTGTCGAATTGCCATCCTTTTGGGTTTGTTTTTGAATCTTCTTTTCAATACTTTTATCGTTTTTTTCTTTTTTTTCACTACCATTATCTCCCTCAAGTTGTTCCTCTTCGGATTCTCCTTCTAAATTTTTGCTCGCTTCTTCGAAATCTATCTCTTTTTTTTTCTTGTAGAGTCGGTATTCGTCCAAATTCAATTTTTTCTTAAGGTCTATGATGTGTATAATCTCGCCGCGGTAATTATAAATACCAACGACGAAATCAAAACTCTGAGGAAGTCGTCTAATTTGACCCGCTCGTATAATTTCCTTAACGGAAAGTAAATCAATCGCGAATTCTTCCCATCCGATTTTAAACACAATTATCGAA
>WJKD01000036.1 GCA_014729315.1 Promethearchaeota archaeon
ATCCACGCTAACCCGATTAATACAATTTCTCTTTTCTTGTGTTGAAAATATCGAGTAATAATCTTTAATCCAATAAAAAAACTGATAGCAACAAAGATTAAGCTGGTAAACCCCTGTAAAAAGTCTATTAATGCTAATTCCAAATTTTTTTTCCTCGATTAACGATAGGTATATTTTATTTAATAATATGGTTTGAATTTAAAAAGATGAGGATTGTACATATTGTAACCAGAATTTTAAATCGAAACAGATATGATTTAACCTTATTTCTTCCCAATAAAAAAGTAACCTTTTTGTATAAAGTCGAGTTTTGAGAAGTTTCACCAATAATTTAAATACTTTTAATAAGAAATTTTCATAAAGTTTTTTAATTTTATGACATAGAGATCTTTATAAAGAACATAACAAAAAAATTTAACATAAATATTGGTGAAATTTTAATATGGCACAATTAGGTGGACAACCAATCCTTATTATGAAGGAAGGCACCGAACGAACGCGTGGTAAAGATGCAATGCAAAATAACATCGCTGCCGCTAAAGTAATTGCTGAGGCAGTACGAACCTCCCTTGGTCCTCGAGGTATGGATAAAATGCTCGTAGATCAATTTGGAGACGTAGTCATTACCAACGACGGCGCCACAATTCTAAAAGAGATTGATGTTCAACATCCTGCTGCGAAGATGATGGTAGAAGTTGCGAAAACGCAAGATTCTGAGGTTGGCGACGGAACCACAACCAGCGTAATTCTTGCTGGAGAACTCTTAAAGCGAGCAGAAAAATTATTACAACAGAAGATTCATCCCACCGTGATTACCGAAGGTTTCAGAAAAGCTGCGGACAAGGCAATCGAAATTTTAGAAAACATGTCTGTAAAAAGCGGAATTGACGATGTTGCCCAATTAAAAAACGTTGCAATGACGTGTATGTCTTCTAAAATTGTATCTGAATCGAGAGAAATGTTAGCTGAATTATGCGTTGACGCTATTAAATCTATCGCCGAACAAGTTGATGGTGAATGGGTAGCTGACATCGATAAAGTTCAGATTCAAAAGAAAGAAGGCGAAAGCATCGATGATACCAGTTTAATCAAGGGAATCATCCTTGACAAAGAAGTGGTTAATCCGGGAATGCCGAAAACTGTAAGCGACGCTAAGATCCTATTGCTTCAAAGCGCCTTAGAAATCGAAAAAACCGAGTTTGATAGTAAGCTTCAAATTACCAGCCCAGAACAAATACAACAATTTCTTGACCAAGAAGAACAAATGCTACGCGATATGGTTACGAAAATTAAGAATTCTGGAGCTACAGTACTTATTTGTCAAAAAGGAATTGACGATATGGCCCAACACTTCTTGTCGAAAGAAGGTATCATGGCTGTAAGACGAGTGAAAAAATCAGACCTTGAAAAACTTTCAAAAGCAACGGGCGGTAAGATTTTCAATAGTTTAGACGATGTCACACCAGAAGGCTTAGGTTTTGCTGGTCTCGTTGAAGAAAGAAAAATCATGAATGATAGTTGGATTTTTATCGAAGATTGTAAAGATCCAAAATCCGTGGTGCTTCTTATTCGAGGCGGAACTGAATTGATAATTGATGAAGTCGACAGAGCCCTTCACGATGCCCTATGCGTTGTAAGAGATGTTGTCGAGGACCAAAAGATCGTGGGTGGCGGTGGTGCTCCTGAATTAGAAACCGCTATTCAATTGAGAAAATTTGCCTCCACTTTAGGCGGTCGCGAACAACTGGCAGTAGAAGTTTTTGCTGATAGTCTCGATATCGTTCCTAAGACCCTTGCTGAAAATGCTGGCGTTGATCAGATTGATATTCTCATGCAATTACGTGCGTCCCATCAAAAAGGAAACAAATTTGCGGGATTTAATCTCGATACGGGCGAAGTAATCAACGATATGTTAGCAAGCGGTGTGGTCGAACCAACTGCCGTGAAAATTCAGGCAATCAAAAGTTCGGTAGAAGCTGCAAGCATGATTTTGAGAATTGACGATGTAATCGCCGGTGCGAAGTCGGATATGCCCCCAATGCCCCCAGGTGGCGGTATGGGAGGCGGGATGCCTCCTGGCATGGGAGGAATGGGTGGTATGGGAGGCGGGATGCCCCCAGGTATGATGTAATAGCTTAACTCTTTTTTCTTATTTATTTTTTATTTTCTATCTTTTACTAAATTAAATTCCAATTATAAATCATTGCTTAGATTCGTCCTTAGATTCAGATGGCTATATTCTGTCAATATTTTATTATACTTCTCTCTTATTTGAGGATATGGGTCTATTAATAAAATTTTACTATCCTTATTGTCAAGTATTTTTATTTTTCATTTAAATAGGTTGATTTGTAATGGTAGAGAGATTTATCATAAATTATCAAAATACTAAGTATTCTAAAAATGAGTAAAGTCCAAAGAATTGACATTTTGAAAAATTGTGAGGATGGAAGTATTGGCACTTTCACAATCGTAAATTTTGAATCTGAAGAAAGATGCAGTCGAGTTA
>WJKD01000350.1 GCA_014729315.1 Promethearchaeota archaeon
ATTAAAGTATTACAAAACATAACTAATAAACAGATAAAACAGCTAATATAGATTATAATAATATATTATCAAATAAGTAATAATTAATTATAATTATAAATATATTTATTGATAATTATATTATAGAAATATATATATATAAAACAATATGAAATTTATTATTGACTTTGGTAAAAAATGTTTATATATTAATCTGTGGTGGCGGTATGTAAATATTATGGGGTTGCTATGCAATGTGAGAAACAATATTTTCCCATTAATTTTATTCCGAAATTTCAAACTAAGATAGCAAACGATGTTTAACAATCTTTCTTAAAGTGATTCAATTTAAATTCTCACATTGTAATCATTTTTGGGAAGGAGGTGATTTAATTGCTTTTTGGATTTTGGTCGACATATATTGCTCTGATTGTAATCGGTATAATGTTTTCTGTGTGTGGCTTTACTCTAACTCCCTCTAATTCGAGATGGATAACACTAACCATTGGATTTAGTACTGCATTAATAGCATCCGGCGTAATTGGATTAATACACACTTACTATTTGCAAAAAGAAATACTATCTACCAGACGAAACAAAAGTCTGGAAATCCTCGGTCTTCATATGTACGAGCATGGATTCCGTGAGAATTATCCAGTACGTCCTCTTAATGAAATTAAAAATGCTATTGAAAAAGCTGAAAGACAAATAAAAATTACAGGCTCTTCGTTAAAAGGATTAATTGGAGTGGAAGAACCCTCAGAAGAGCAAATGCAACTTTTGGATCTCATTTTGGAAAAGGTTAAAAAAGGTTTAGTTTTAAAGATATTTCTTACCCATCCAGTTATAGCTGGACAGCGAGAAAAAATGGAGGGAAGGGAAAAGGGGTGGATACCAGTTGAAATTTTAAAAAATTTAATACGATTGGTAGATGAATTGCAGAGAGCAAAAAATAGAGCCGGTTCTTGGTATATTAGGTTGTATAGATGTGGTCCAACCGTTTTTACTTTTGAGATTGATAATAAGATATTATTTTTGCAGCCTTATTCTCTGGCTGGACCTTCTATGGAAAATTTCTGTATACGGTGTGAAATTCCTACTGAAGAGAATAATAATCTGAAGCGATTTGTTAGTTCCCATTTCAATTCTGCATGGAAAATGGCAAGTCCTTTACCGATCACAAAGATTCATTCTATGGATGATGTTGTTTCGCTTATTAAAGAATCAGTAGAAACTTGTTGTATAAATAATGAGCAAGCTCAAACTCTTTATAATTTAATTGGGGAATGTAATAAAAGAAATAAAAAATTAAGTTTCTCAAAAATTGCTATGTTGCTATGGTAATTTTTGCTTTTTCGAGACAATAGGGTGTCCCCAATTGGCTGTAAATCCCCCATAATTTTAGAATTGCCATAAAATAAGCCCCTCAGCTTTATTCAAAGCCCTTGAGGGGTTTATTTTTCTATATTTTTTTAATCATAATAATCAAAAAAGAAATCTTGATTTAATCCTTTCTTTTTTTTAAATTGATTCTATATTTTCTGCGAAGATTTTAAAAGTAATTAAAAGCGTGAACTTAGGAACAATCCATTCTTATAAAAATTTTTGAAATTTGCCCTATGTGCCTATTTTTAGATTCAGATATACCTTTTATCCTTTTAACCATAAAAACCCCTCACAGCTCAAATATGAGCCTCTCAGAGGGGTTTATTTTGTGGGATATTTTTTTAAAGTAACGAGGTATCATTGATGAATATATTAAACAGTATAATCAGAATTATACTTCAAGCTTTGAAGAGATGTTTTAATAAGACAGTATTAGAAGATAAAGAAAATTATATTGAAGCAAAAAATATTATCTCTGCTGGAATTTGGTATGGATCAATTTCTGGATTTATAATAGGCATTTTAGTGATACTATTGAGACGAGAATTTGGCTTCGATGGTATACCAATAATGAAGTTTAAAGAGCTCTGGCCAAGAATAATTTTTATAGCAACTTTTGCTGGGGGATTTGCGGGTTGGTTGTGTTGCAGATATGCCTCGTTAGTAATTAAAAAAGCAACATTATCAAATTATTTGTACGAAATGCTAATTTTTATTTATGGTTTTATTCTTTCATTTTTTACACATCAACTGCCATCAAGGAATGCCCTTGTAAAAGAGAGCCCATTTGGACAACCTGATTTTGAAACACTGGCAATAGGATTTTTCGTTGGGTACTCTCTTGTAATGTTTACAAAAGGCTTAAAGAGGAATAAAAGTTCTAAAAAAGATAATTTGGGAATAATTGTTCGAGCTACCGTTGTTGGTGCAGCTTTATATGGTTTTATATATATGATTTTTGCTGCACTCATAGGCTTTGAAATTTTTAAAAAAGGATATGCACCATTTGGATCCGCTGCAATTTTTGTAGTGGAGTTTCCTCATCCGGAACGTATACTTTATCTAATAATATTCTGTTTAATTTTTGGATATAGTTTTTTAACTTTAATATCAAGTCATTGGATTTTTCAGATAAAAAATAAATCGGTTTCAAATCAAAGATTTATAAAGCTTACAGTAACGAAAGATGATAAGTTGTGTGTTGGATTAATATTTCCAACAATTTATGAAAATTATACAGAATTGTCGATTAGATATCATTGTTATGAGGTTTTGTTAAAATTTGCAGTTAAAAAGATTCATGATAAAAAGGTTCATGATGATGAAAATGGTGGGTATTTAAACGAAGATGAATATTATGCTCAAACTTACATTACCAGAATTACTAAAGAACTCAAAATTAATAGAAAGAAGCTTTTCGAAAAAAAGGGGAACGAGTACAGAATTAGCATACCTGCTGAGCAAATAGAAATAAATCGCAAAGAACTTGAACCGTTCCCGAAACTAAGAAAAATTTTAAAGGCTGATTGGTGTTGTAGATAATGCACTTAAAAAAGCGAATATATCTTTTTATCTCATTTTTTTCTTAATTCAATCACAAGTAAAATTTCTGTATATCCAAAAATACTTAGCTTGAATACACCCCAATAATTCTCACACTTAATTACTTCATTAAAATATATTTTTAAAAAAAATTGAAAAATTAACAAAAATAACATTAAAAACATTTGCTTGATATTATTGTAAATTATTTAAATATTTCATAATAGAATTTATTTGAGCAAATTTTATTGCTATCATAAAAGATATTTAATAACTGTAAAAGCGGAAGTATTCTTGTGAAAAAAACGATTCTTATGGTTCTTGTTTTTATATGCATAATAACTGCTTTAATAATTTTGTATTGTTCTACGACCACTAATAAAGAAGACAATGCAAGGCTTGCCTCGATAAAATCAAAGGCATATTTTGTTCAGAATAAAAAATGGTATTCTTTAGATGTGTTAGGATTTAAAAATGTTGTTAAAGGAAAGAATTTATTGACTATTGAGAGGGCTTTTATTAGAGACGATGGAGAAAACAATTTTTGGAGGGGGTGTGCGGATATTGGATTGCATATTTATGAATATAACAATGGAAACTGGAAACCAACCAAAAACATACGCTTATATGGACCATATTATTGTGGGATAGATAATGATGGAAGTAAAAAATTTGAGTGGTTAGATAATTTAGGAATTATTTATAAAAATTTTGGCATTTTAAAGTGGAAAAATTTTTCGGGGGATTTAATCAGAATCAAGCTGGAAGAAGGAGATCATGGATTAACAAAAAATGATATTATCTTTGATGAAATTATTGAAGTTCGAAAACTCTTGAGCGGTAACCTTGTAAGGATAGATGGTGATTTATCTAGGAAAGAGTCTACTTTGTGGTTTAAAACTTATAAGGAAAAGATTAATAATTAATATATGATATTAACAATTTGTTGGTCTGAAAAGTTTTATGAAAAAATGAAAATAGACGCCCAAAAAATAAAATGGCAAAAAAACGGGGAGGGCTGTTTAATCCTTTCTTGTTGGTTGTAAAGTATCAAAATTAGGGATGAGTCTTCATGTGAAGCAGAAAACGTATGAAATTTTGTACCCAGGGATTTTCTCAGGGAGTGATCCATAAATTAGCCACAATTTATGACACTAATCAAAATAAGGAGGTTAACATGTATTCAAGAAGGTTAATTTGTTTAATAGTAGCAATTTTTTTGGCCTTGAGTTTAATCAATCCTCTTTTAGCCCACCCCTTTAAAAAAGGGCATGTTTTTGCCGCTGTAGGTAATGGACAGTTTCAACACTATGATGAAAGAGGTGTGCTTTTAGAAACGCTTGATACAGGATTAGGTGGTATTACCACCGGTATGGTATTTGATGAGACAGGTGATTTTTACGGGACAAATTTTATTAATGGCTCTGTCTCGCGGTTCACCGGACCTTCAGCTCCTCATTACCACGTTAAGTTAATTACTCTTGAGCCAGAATGTGGCGTAGAATCCATTTTATTTGATGCTGCTGGATATATCTATGTTGGTCAGGCGGATGGTACCAAATGTATTCTCAAGTATGACGCGGAAGGAAATTTTCTGCAAAGTTTTGATGTTCATACCGAAGATAGAGGCTCAGATTGGATCGACCTTGCCGCCGACGGGAGGACTATGTTTTATACTTCCGAAGGAAAGCGGATCTTACGTTATGACATAATTGACGATTCACAATTAGATGATTTTAATGCTGCTCCACTCGAAGGTGAATACGCTTATGCCTTACGTATACTTTCTGATGGAGGTGTGCTAGTAGCTGATACTGAATCTATTGTGCGCCTTAATAACACGGGCGTAGTTATACAAACCTATGATGTGGCGGATGAAGATCATTGGTTCGCTTTAACACTGGACCCTGATGGCACCTCATTTTGGAGTGGTGGTGTTGAGTCAAACAACTTCTATAAATTCAATATCGCAACAGGAGATATATTGCTTGGACCTATCAATACTGGTACAGGAGGCGTTTGGGGCTTAACGGTATTTGGCGAGATTACCGCCGCTATTCTTAGCTGTGAGGTTGATATAATTTCACCCCTGGATGGTGCGATGATCTGCGGCGATAAAATCACGGTTAATGGGAATTACAAAATTACTGGTGGATTGCAGCCTTATGCAGTTACCTGTGAGGTCAATGGAGTTTTAGCAACAGTTACAAGTGATTCAAAGTTTACGGTAACACTGCCATTAAAATTTGGTTCGAATTCTTTAGTCATGACCTGTGCCGTCAGGGATAATGCAGGTAACCAGGTTGTCTCGCATGACGAAGTTAGAGTTATCCGTAATTCTCCGCCTACTGCAACTAATTTGACAATTACTCCGCCAGAGCCATTTTGCTCTGAAAATGATTTAGTGGGTAGTTATATTTACAATGACGTTGATGGGGACACAGAAACAGGATCTGAAATACGCTGGTACAAAAATCGTATTCATCAACCGGCTTTCGATGATGTATTAACTATTCCTTCAGATTCTATAACCTGTTGTGATCAGTGGTATTTTACGGTGAACCCAAGAGACGGTTGCCAATTTGGCAATTTGGAAACATCAACAACGGTCAACGTTCAGACACTTATTACCACGGAAGCCGAAACAATGAAAAATCGAAATCCGAGGTTTGGGAATTCAGTCGTAGATGGCTGGCGAATAACACACCCGGATCGTCCAATTTATGCAGATATTGAATTTCCAAAAGACTTCCTCTATCACTTTAAAATTATAACAAAGGGAGAAATTGCTCATAATGCAGCACCATGGTTAATGGTTAAAATTGGGAACGAATTTAAAGGAACTTGTGAAATAACATCTACAGAATGGAATGCGTATTATTTTGTCGCTTCAATATCAGCTGGAATTCATAAATTAAGCTTAATTTATTTGAATGACTGGTGGATTAGAAATGTTGACGATCGAAATTTGTTATTGGATAGAGTTGAAATTAGTTGTTATTTCGATTCAATTCCAAACCATCACTATACTTTTGAGGCTGAAGATATGGAGCTTCAACATCCCAGGAATTGGAAAGATGAAGATTGTATTGTTCTCAATAGACCATATTCCTTTGTTGGACAGGATATGTATTTCGAAAAAGACAAATTAACTTTTAGAATTTTAGCAAAATCTGATTTTGTAGATGATGGTTGGCCCCAGATGAAACTAATTATGGATGATAAAGCCCTGGCCGCGTTTTTTGTTGAAAATTCAAGCCTTACAGAATATCAAACAATTATAACGGGTATTGCTCCCGGCAAACATCGCATCAAAATTGTCTATAATCATGAATCGTGGATTTATGATCGTAATCTCTACATTGATAAAATAGTAATTCCTATTCAAGATGGCGGTCTGCTAAAACAAGAAGCGGAAGATATTACTGATGAAGAAGCTGAAGTCAAAATTCCTGAATCTTATGCCCTTGAACAAAATTATCCAAATCCATTTAACCCAAATACATCTATCAATTATCAGCTTCCCGAAAATTCTTATGTTTTAATAAAAGTATTTAATACATTGGGAAAAGAAATCAGAACATTGACGAATGAATTTAAGCCGGCTGGCAATCATAATATTTATTGGGACGGAATGAATAATAGTGGTAATCGAGTAGTTTCAGGAATTTATCTGTATCGAATTCAAGCAGGCAATTTTAGCTGTACAAAAAAGATGATTTTAACAAGATAGAGGTGAACAGAAGAAGAAACAGCCAAAAGAATAAATTTAACCAATACTATTATTGCATTATAACTTTTAAGGCTCACTCCATTCCAATAAAACTTATGCGTATTTTTAGAGTTAAGACATTTGAAAACAAGTTTAAGCCTTAATTTTGCTGTTCTGTTGTATATTATGCGATGAAAACAGAAAATGCGTACCTATTTCAAAAAGATTTCGCTAAAAAAATAGAAATACGAGGATTAATATCATGAAAACATCAAAAAAAAATTTCAAAAGAACATTATCTTTATTGGCTCTAATTTGTTTTTTAATCACATTACTTTATATCAAACCAATAGAGGTAATAGATACAAATGAATGTCAAGCGTTCAAAGACAATGAAATAGCCAATTTTCCATCAGGGGAAGAGTGGGCGCTTTATCTCGCTGTAGGTGGAGGGGGAGATCCTCTAAAATGATTAAGTTTCTTTTTTGCAAGAAATGTGAGATTAAGCTGTGACTTGCTTTAAAAGGGACTAAATCTGGTTGATAGTAATAGAATAAAAAGGCAAATTGTTATGAATTTAGATTTCTATATAAATCTATCATTGTATTTATTTGCCGAAGTTATTATTTTCTTGTCAATAATAGTAATTATTGCATCTTATTTCAACAAAATTTATTTGTTCCAGAAATTAAAATTCTCAGAGCGGAGTTCAGCATTATGGGACATTAAAAACAAAGCTATAGATAAATGCTCTCATTTTGAAAGGTTGTTAGTTGGGATTGGCAGCTTTGAAGTTGGAATAATGGGTTATGTAGCGAGTGTCGTTTTTTTTAAAGATACGAAAATAGAGAATGCAAATACTTTTTATATACTTATAATTTTGCTTCTTTATGTAACAACAGTGGCATATTTACATACCTGGAAAATATACATTGCCTATTCATCATATTGTGTGCGTTTGGAAATTTTAAGTGAGAAACATGAATTAAGATTAATTAGCGAAGTCTTTTATTCTGCGCAAAATCCACCAGTGTCAAAGTGGATTAAACCAGTAGTCTCTTGTGCAAATAGCATCCAACTTATAGTGTTTTTTCCCGTTTTAGTCCTTATTGCTGCTGTTGTTGGTTTTGGATTAAAGTTTGGTCTCCCGGGGAAAATTATTCTTGCCATAGTAATTATAATTATTGGATTTTCTGTAATATACACAGCACCATCAATAATTGAATTTTTTAAGCTAGTAAAATTTGCATGTAATCCCCCAAAATCTCATAAGTAGATTTAAGGATAGGAGGAGAAGTCATGAAATCAAATAGTTTAGATTTGCGGAATTGTTTTATAATTTCGTGTCTTGTTTTTACATTAATTCCTTTGACAATAATTGGAATTGGAGATTCGAAAGCGCAAAATACAAGAACATACATCCCTGGAGATATTTACTTATTAAGTGAATCCATTCCCAAAATAGATGGTGAAAATACAGGACCGGGGATTTTACACTTTCATGTTCTAGGCAATGCAAATGGAATACCTGTCATTGGATTTAAAACTCTGTTACAACTTCCATGGAGACCCGGCGCATCATTTTCATATGATGCATATAGAGATATGTTAATTGTTATAATGGCAGGAAGGATCTATGGTGTCGAGTCCTCGGGGAACTACAATATTATAGCACACCCTTTATATCTTCCATATTGTATAGCTGCACGAGGCGATGGTATAATTTACGTTTACAACAAAGGTACAGGATTCCAATATGTGGATGCAATGGGAAACGTTTATGATCTTTCTGGTGCTGATAGACTATTGGGCGAGAACTTAAAAGAAATGTTCTATCATGCAGAGACTAACTCATTATTTTTGGGGAGAACAATATACGATCCTGAAAAATTTGGAAATGAACGGTATACAGCTATTATTAAGATGCCGCTAGATGACAGCGGTACAAGAGTGGAAAGCAAAATCGATTCAATTATGATTAGTGTTTCAAAGGAAAATGAAGGACCAACTGGATTAAGTTATGGTCCTATAATCCACGATCTTTTGTCTCCTCTTGGTAAACGTTCGTTATTTGTTGCGGTTGATACAAATTCAGGAGATTTAGAGCCACATTTACTCAAATTTGATCCATATCAAATGATTTCTTTTGAACCATTTAGTTTGATTAGTTCCCCCACTATTACTGGCATATATAGCCGTATTTGTAAAGGCGCTATTGTGCTTGATGCACATAGAAATGGATTATATTTTTATATGGAGGGGTCGGTCGGAAATGGTATTCATTTAGCAGATACTGAAATTAGGGGGGCAACAAAATTTCTAGAAATAGATTTTGGCATCACAAACGACAAACAAATTATTATTAGTAGTCCATCTAAAGACGAAGTTCTAATTAGTGGGGAATATTATGAAATTAAATGGTTGAGCACTGGCGTAGACTCTGTTAACCTTTATTACAGTACAGACGGTGGTATTAATTACAAGCAAATTTCTATTAATCTACCAGACACAAATAGTTATAAATGGTACGTGCCTGATGAACTCTCTACGCGATGCAGAATTAAAATAGAATATACTCGTAATCCAAGCATTTATGATGAAAGTGAATTATTTCGAATGAAAGGATACATACTAACTCGAGTCAATTCTGATTCTTTATACGAGGCATTTAATCCAATAATTGATGGATGGAGTTTTAAAAATTCTAAAAAAAATATGTGGCCTGGAGAATGGTGGGGTCAATTTAGTTACGAATATGGTATAGACCCACACACCCTGCAAAGATATCCTATTGAATTTATGTTGATTTCTGCAAAACCATCAGACTTTCCTGATTGGCCTTTATTCGTTCAATCCTTCGGCGTCGAACAGACATATTACCAAGATGGACTGGCGGGGCTTATACATAGTCCAACTGCTTTGTTAGGGTGGGCGAGCATTAAAGATGAATGGGGTGGGTCTTGCTTAGGATTTGCTGTTTCTAGCTTACAGGTTTTCGATTTTCCAGAAGATTTTATAAATACGTTCCCAGAGGTAGGTAACATAGAAATTTTATCTTTATTGCCATTAAATAATTCTATTAGAAAAGTAATTAATCAACTCTGGGTATACCAGTTCGGAGAAATTCAAAAAGAGCACATAATTCAATCTTATATTAAGAGACCGAAAAATACATTGGAAGATATCAAACAAATGTTACTTAGTGAGCACAGAAATGATAGATATTTAGGTTTTTATAATAATCATGGGAGTGGAGCACATGCTGTAGTTCCTTATAAGGTGGAGAGGCATTATCTTTATTCAGATTGGGAATGGATTTATATTTATGACAACAATTTCCCCGGGGATAGCACAAAGCGAATATTAATTGATACGTATAATAATTCTTGGTATTATGATGATATGCCCGGCTGGGGAGGAAATCATGGATTTTTTCTTTCGGATCCCGTAAGCAACTATCTTAACCATCCTATTTTTTCCGAAATAGTTACTTCACAAGATCGGCGGTCTGCTAGCAGCAAAATTGTCACATTTTATAATTCAAAGAATGCTTTTATAACTATTACAGACCCTGATAGTAATACAATAGGATATTCCGATAGTCTATGTTTCAACCATATTCAAAATGCGATTCCATTAATTCCGATTACCGGCAATTTTCACCCTCCGATAGGCTATCATGTTCCAAAGAATAGATATTCAGTAATCATGAAATCCTTTACCGATTCAACTACTTATTTTTCGGCTTTTAATGATTCAATTGTTTACAGTTATAATCGTTCGGATGCATACTTTTCACAAACCGATAATCTATATTGCGGTGAAGGTTTTAGTGTTTTTTCAAAGGATAATCAAAAAAAGAGTATTAGTCTTAAGGCAATTATTAAAGAAGATAGCGAAAAAGTATTTGATATATTAAATGCTGAATTAATTCAAAATGATTCTATACATTTTGAGGTCTCAAGTCATGAAAATTTAAAAGTAGTTTATTTTGGAGCCGCCAAAGCATACGATCTCAGGATAAAGCTGGTAGCATCAAGTGCTGATCTCCTATTTGAACATAGTGCAATACCTGTTAAATCAAATGAAACACATTATATTTGTCCGGTTTGGGAAAATTTGGAAGATCAACCAGTTAAAATATTAATTGATATTGGCAATGATGACACTTTTGATGATTCGCTTTTCGTGGAAAACCAATTGACTTTTATTAAAAATAAAGATTATAAACATATTCCTTCAAAATATGATTTGTTACAAAATTATCCTAATCCTTTTAATTCCACCACAAAAATTGAATTCGTACTTGGTCGTGAAGAGATTGTAGTTCTAAGGGTTTATAATACATTGGGTGAAGAAGTTGAGACTTTAATTCATGGTAAGTATCCAGCAGGTAATCATGAGATAACTTGGAATGCAGATCATTTTCCAAGTGGAGTTTATTTTTATGTGTTAAGGACGAAAGAGTATACACAAACAAGAAAAATGATTTTGATGAGATAGTATCAAATGATCTGGCAGAATATTAGAAACTATGTTTTGAAATCAGTTAGATAGAACAAAAATTTCTTAACTGGAGGGGGTGAACATAGGTTCGCCCCCCAGAAAATTTTCGATATACGCTAATTTTCAGAATCAGATATACCATTTATCCTTTTAAGCAGAAAAACCCCTCACAGCTCAAATATGAGCCTCTCAGAGGGGTCTATTTTGTGAGGCAGGGATTTTATTCGTTCTCGATTGCAGATTTGTAGCCCAGAACCTGTTTCAGCTCCTCTTTGTTGAAATGTTCCGGTTGGGTCTTATCCGGCAAATAGGGAACGGCTTTAATGAATGCATGGTGAATTAATCGTTTGTGGATCTTTTTGGTGGCTTC
>WJKD01000351.1 GCA_014729315.1 Promethearchaeota archaeon
GTGCAGGGAACGTGCAACCTACGCATCAACCCGATCAAAACCGAATGGTGGATTTGCTTAAATCCTGATATACGCATTAGTTCTGTGTGTATTTAGGAGATTTTTGCCCCCGCAGGGTTTTGACGGGTTATGCTGAAAGTTGAGCGGACTGAAAAGATGTCCGCTCAATGTCTCGCTCTCCCCGCAGCCGCACAACCACCCCTTTCAGTCAATAGGTGACCTGAAAAGCGGCCACCTAATGACTGAAGGGCTAGTTAGCGAATTTTTATCAATATTTATTTACAATAAGATTAATTATCTAAAAACTTTTTTAAAAATAATAATCATAAACTAAAGGAAATTAAATATGAAAATCAAAATTCAATTATTAACAATCACTCTTTCCTTAATATGTTTACTTACGAAAAATATTTATGCTCAATTGGATCCTTGGAATGAATTTATTGGTGCATCTAGTATTGCAAATAATAGCAATGATGTTGATTCACCAGCCGGCGCACAACCGTCATATGCTCTATCATACGCGTGGAATGAAAGACATAATCTACGGGCAATTCTAACTGCATTTGAAATAAGTGGAGATCAAAGCTATCTAAACGATGCTATTGATAGAATCAACAATATGTTAAATCATCGGGATAGTGTACTCAGTATTAATACTTATCAAGGTATCTCATTGACAGGTTCGTGGGCAACAGGGATTAGTACAACAAAAGCTTATCCAGTTTGGTCCCGTTATTTTGGAACAGTTAGAAGATGTGATGGTACTATGGCATGGTTTTTAGAACCTATTATTCGTTGCGCATATATCATGAAAAGTCACAACTATAATTATTTAAGTGACAATTATACACCTACAGGCTCAACAACAACACAAACATATTCTGAATGGGCAGATGATTTCATTACTGCAGTACGACAAGCGATTGATCATTTAAATAGTTGGGCGATTGTTACAATTTCTGGCAATTACTATTATATTGATAGAGGAGATCTTCCTTTAGAACCGACAGCATGGAATTATGCAGTACAAGCTGCTAATGTTATGCTATATCTATCACAAGATATTTTTGCGGATAGTATTAGCAGTTTAAAAAGGCTGGGATATTTATTGGCCGCTACCCAAATTGCAAATACATTTAGAGATGAACTAATTCATCACAGCAGCACTGACAGTTATGAATGGCGTTATTATCCATTAGAAAGGTTAATTAATCAATCTAGTATATCTGGACCTCCTTGGAACGAATACTGGTGGGAGGATATTGCACATGGAGCTTCAGAAATGCAAATGGTATACCTTTTTAGAAAGTTTAATAGCAATGTTTTCAATGATGAAGATTTGAGACGATTTGCAAATACTATCGAAAGGATTTTTCCATCAACTGGTATAAACGTTGATTTTTATGTAAATGGGACATCAGAGATTACACCGGAAGATGCTGTTAGACCTTGGAGAACATATCAGCATGCAAACGATGAGGCTGCAAAGCATTTTTTTCCTGATTGGAGTTTAATTGCTTCAATGAGTCTTCCTCCTGCAGGGGGAGCAGCTGATCATAGGCCTGGTCTCTCTGAATGCTATCGTTTAACTCGACGTTTATATAGTTCTGGAAGTGTTACAATGCCTGAATGTAAACTAATGAGTTTAGCAAATTCAATAATGCCCAAAAATTTAAGTTTTGAATATGGCATACTTGATGATCCAAATAATCAGGATCAGTGGGCATGTCCGTCCTACTGGATACCATATGGTGATGATGGTAATTCAAATATAAATCATTATAGGTCGGGTTGGACACGTGGTACAGACAATGATCATGTTGCTTGTATACATGTTAATGATTTAAATCCAACTGCATCATATATAGGATTTTATCAAGAGTTTGCATGTCTACCAAGCACTGATTATGAACTTACAGCGGATGTAAGGGTAAATCTTATAACAGGAGGTACATATAATTATGCCGCAGTTGCGTTAAAATTTAAGGACAGTGATGGAAATCTTACAAATAATAGTGACATTACTACAACTCAGAATGTTTGGGAAAATCTGAGTGTATCAGCAACGTCACCTAATGATGCTATCTCAGGTATAATTTATTTGTATGTTCGTCGCGGATTTTTAGGTGATGCACGATTTGATGATATTGATTTAAATATAACAGGAACTACTTTAACTAAAAATAACCAAGAATATGCAAATAAGGTTAATGCTGTCCCAAATAATTTTTATATTTCTCAAAATTATCCAAATCCATTTAATCCACAGACGGATATTAACTATAAATTGTCAGAAAAGATTCATGTTGAAATTAAGATATATGACATATTAGGTACTGAAGTAACAACACTAGTAAACAACTTAAAGGATGCTGGTAGCTATAAATTAACATGGGATGCATCTTTGCTACCAGCTGGAGTATATTTCTACAAAATTAGAGCTGGTAACTATTCTAAAATTAAAAAAATGATTTTACTGAAATAAGGGCTCTATGGTTTTCCAGTTGGATGTTGTCAATCATTGACGAAGTAGTTAAGATGGTTTGACTGACGTATTTTCCAAGGCCTTTCGGGTTTACATTGCCTGCAAGAAAAGCACTTGCAGGCAAAGAAAACCCTCAATCATTATTTGATGTGCTGAGTAACGTTAAAGAAATAAGGATGCAAAATAATTCATCAACAAGCACAAAAAGCGTGCTTCTTGATGAACAATTTTGCTTTGTTTGATTTGTATAAAAAGCAAAAACAAGTACAGTAAGGTCTACAATAAATCATCTGTAAGTCATTTGCTAACTTTGCATCAACGCGAGCCAAACTCGGTCTTTTACTATCAAACAATTTTGTGATGCACACTATGTGTCGATTTAAACTTTATAAAAAGGTGCGCCGCGAACCGTTTGGCCGCGTTATGCTATTGTTGGGGTGCGACACGAAGCTGTATAATTGAATGTTTGTAAAAGAGTTATTGTTCTTTTGACAAACCTGATATGTTCCTATCAGTACCTTAGGATGGCATGCTACCGTTGCGCTGATGACGGGGTGTAAAGCCCATCCGACAATGTACCGAAACGGGTGGAAGTCGTGAGATGGAAACTCATCCGGAAATCTCCTCCGGTTAAGGGCTAAGGTCTGAGTAATATGGTGAGAATAATCGAAGATTCGTAAGCGTCGTCAGGCGAGCATCCGACCTACGGAGATTATGATTCGCCACGGCGAATTCGAGGTCTAAGCTGTGTTTCCTTGTGTTTACACAGGTGGTCAGGTTATCGGTCTCCTAACTGCCGATACGGAACTGTAGAGCCACCGGCGTAGAGAATCCACCTAAGTTGCTCGTTGTGGTCAATTATACGGAACGTGGAAACCCAATTCCATCGCCCATTTTATATGGGCAGGTTAACCGTAAGGCATACTGTTGATGGATTGGAATAGGATGCTGAAAGAAGCGAATGTCCGATTGTAATGATCTGAATACCGGGTGCGACATTCCCGGCTCTGTAAAGAGGCAGACGTTCA
>WJKD01000352.1 GCA_014729315.1 Promethearchaeota archaeon
ATTTAGTGAGGATTACATAATCAAGGGAAATGGGGACAATATAAAAATTTTAGAGCAGATTGGGATAGACGGAAAAATTATTTTTACTCCGGGTCATACTAAAGACGGAATATCCATTATCTTATCAGACGGCTCTGTATTCCCAGGAGACAATGCAATGAATGCATGGTTTTTTAACATCCTTGGAATTAAAAAGAGACCAATTTTTGCAGAAAACCTTGATTTAATTTTCGAAAGTTGGAAGAGATACATCGAGTTACATGGAAAAAAGATCTATCCCGCTCACGGTAAACCATTTAGGATCGAAAAATTAGAAAAGGGATTGAAGAAATTTTATTTAGGAGATCCTAATTAAATCTCTAAAAAGATGGATAATTTGAAACAAATGAATAAATCAGAAAATGAAAAAAAAAAATTCCGCTAATTTAGCGGGAAAATCAGTTATTCCAACAATTCTAATGCTAGGTCCATATCTTCCAAAGTTAATTTCTTCCTTCCAGCGTGTCGAGTCATTTCGAGGGCTTTGTTCGTGACATTACGAGCTAATTTTTCTAAATAGTCAATTAGCGCGTCTACTGCGTCTCGAGCGACCATCTCAGCGCCGTTATCTTTCATTAACTTACGGATTGGTGACCAAGCAAATACTTTTTTAGCCATTTTATTTTTCCTCCACTTTTAAGATTATATATTTTAGTAAGTTTAATTGATTTTACAATAAACTACTTTAAATTATATTACTGCATTCTGATATATAAATATTACGCCAAAATTCACGAAACCATATGATATAGTTAATAAAATTCACATTTTGAGGCAATCGACGAAATTACGATGTCTTAGAAGAAAAGCGGTAGATGTGCTTCTGAGCCATTAGATCAGAGATTTTTTTTTATTTTGAATATTATGGATGAATTGAATGAATATTTCATATCATGAACATAATTTATTTATTTCTTTAATAAGAATTCTGATTCTTAATTTTGGGACTTTAGTAAAGCTAACATTTTATTAGTTTTCCATAAAGCATAATATTGCTCATAATCAACTAATTATTCATTATCTATTATATCCTAAGTCTTCATTACTGTGTATAAAATGAAAATTATTGGATTAAATCATCGAAAACGTGAAGATATTGCTTTATTCAAGTTAGATTTATTTTATGGTTAATCTTTTTTATTGGTTTTATTTTTTTATTAGTTGTGAGATTTTATTTTTCACTATTTCAAAAACTAATCTTACATGCAAAGCATTTTGAAATTTAATAATTACAGAATATAGGTTTGTACAGATTTGTATATAAAACTTTATTAAGATAAAGAGAAAACTACAATAAACAGTTAATTGTTTTAAACCGATCTATAAAATACGAATAAATAATAATAATATAGGGGATTTCCATGGATGAAGAAAACATAAAGTCATTCCACTCAAAAGGAACTATGGCTTCTTATGGCTTTGGTCAATTTTTAACAGAAATTTTCTCAATGGCATTTAGTGCCTTTAGTTTCTTTTTTTATGAGAGTGAAATCGGTCTTAACGTATGGTTAGTGAGCTTGGGATACATAATCTTTGCTGTTTGGAATGCGTTTAATGATCCCCTGGTGGGATATTTAACCGAAAGACCTTTTAAATTCACTGAAAAATGGGGAAGACGCTTTCCATGGATGCTTTTAGGAGGTTTTCCTTGGGGATTAAGTTATATGCTGATTTTTATGCCCCCTCAGGTAGATCCTACTGGAGGTGCGTGGGTTCTTTTTGCCTGGCTCGTGATAACTACTTGTTTATTTGATTTATTTGGTTCTCTGTTCAATGTGAATTACGTAGCCCTTTTTCCGAATAAATTTAGGTCAAGTGAAGAGCGTCGTCAAGCTAATGGAATTTCTATTGTTATAGGAATTATAGGAACAGTTTCTGGATCTTTAGTTCCTCCTCTTCTGATAACCTTTGGTGTTTTACAATCATATGTGGTACAAGGTGTCGTCATATTTTTAATCGCTATTATTGTCGTATTGCTCGCTATTCCTGGTTGTAGGGATGATCAAATGTCTGTTCAGAAATATTTAGCTACCTTTGAGCGAGATAAGGATAGAGCTTCCTTTTTTCAACTTTTTAAGACGACATTGAAGCAAAAAAATTTCATTGCGTACGTGTTGATCGTATTTCTATACCAAGTTAATAACAAGCTCATGATTGCTTCAATTCCTTATTTAGTCCGTTTTCTCTTAAAAATGGAAGCTGCTATTATCACGGTAATCATGGCATTCTTTTTGATAGCTGTACTTATCTCCACTCCCATATGGGTGAAAATTGCGGGAAAAACACAAAATAATCGAAAAATTTTTTTGATTGCGGGAGTTCTATTGACAATATTTACCTTACCCTTGTATTTTATTAACACAGTTCTCGGTTTCATCATTGGGATGTTCATTTGGGGGACGGCAGTAGGAGGATTTTGGGTTATGCAAATGCCAATTTTTGGCGACGTGATGGACGAAGCTGTAATTGAAACGCAAAAACGAGAAGAAGGAATGTATAGCGGAGTACATATTTTTTTTAATCGGCTTTCAGTAGCTGTTCAAGCTACCATGTTTGCATTGGTTCATTCCCTAACGGGATTTGTGGAAGGAGCAGAAAGTCAATCTGCATTAGCAATCGTCGGTATAAAGATACATTTTGCTTTACTTCCCATGGCGGTACTCTTAATAGGAGTCCTTATCTTTTGGTGGTTGTATGACCTAACTCCAGAAAAAGTAAAGGAAAACCAATTAAAACTTAGAGAAATGAAAATATAGGTAAATTAAATCAAATCTTTTTTAATTTTAACGCTTTAAATGTATAGAAAGAGGGATTAACAAAATTGGATAAAAAAAAATACATAACTGAACCAGAAAGAAAAACAGAAATTATTGCTGAGCATGACGTGATTGTTGTAGGAGGTGGTCCTGCAGGCTTATGTGCGGCTATAGCCTCCTCAAGGAATGGAGCAGATACGATGCTCATAGAAAAGAACGACTTTTTAGGAGGGCAATGGACGAATCCCTACTCTAGTTATCCGGGATCGCATGCCTTTGGAATATCGTTTCAAAATTATGATGGGAAGCAAATTATCAAGGGTATAGGATGGGAGATTATTCAACGCTTAATGAAGAAAGGAGGGGTTGCGCCCCTTATGAAGAGAAAAAAGGATCATGTGAAGTTTCGAGGAAAAGCTGGAACATATTTAAAATATCCAGAAGGTTCTTGCAATGGTCCTGCCATTCTTATTCCCGAAAATCTAAAGGGATTTGCCTTAGATTTAATTGAAGAAGAAAATATAACTCTTCTACTGCATACTTGGGCGGTAGATGTGATTAAAAAAGATAACGAAATTAGGGGTATTATTATCCAGAGTAAATCAGGAAGACAAGCAATCCTCTCTAAGAGAGTCATTGATTGTTCAGCCGACGCAGATATCGCAGCTGCTGCAGGGGCTCCTTGTAAGAAAGAATCTAAAGATGAACTATGGGAAATGGATTACGGATTAATTCTGGGAAACATTAATAATAAAAAAGTAGCCCAATTCCTTCAAGAGAATCCAGATTTTCTCACCGCATCCACCTATGGAGGCTATCATGGGTGGAAAGAACGAGTTGAAGGGGATGCAAGAATTACTAAAGATCGCATGGCGGTTAAAACTAGATTTCATAGGCATGAAGTCTCTCCAGGGCGTAAAAATGCTCCTATTTTAAACAATGCTTTAGGATATACTACCGGAGATCCTACTAATGTTCGTGATCTTACAAATGCAGAGATTGAGGGAAGAAAAGACGCCCTTAAAGAACTGGCGTGGTTGAAGGAAAACATACCCGGTTATGAATACTGTATAGCAATTGATCGAATCGGTTTAGGCATCAGAGAAAGCCGAAAAATAATCGGAGAATATGTCATTACCGCAAAAGACGTTGCAGGCGGAAAACTATTCAGGGATTCAATAGGATTAAATAACATGCCATTTGACATGCATTTTGCAGATGGTTCTTGGATTAACAAATTCTTTAAAAAGACTAGCGAAATTCCCTATCGCTCCTTAATACCGAAAGAAATAGATAATTTATTGGTGGCAGGGAGGTGCATATCATGTACACACGTAGCCCAATCGGCATTAAGGAAAGTTCCTATATGTTTGGCCACGGGAGAAGCTGCTGGAACTGCTGCAGCTTTGAGCATAAAGATGAATACTCTGCCCAGAAAATTAGCGGTTGAGGATTTGCAGGAGAAATTGAGAAAACAAGGTGCCATCGTAAAACTCAATGAAGCTCCCGATTGGAAATGTAAATAAGTTGGATTCATATCGTGGTCTTTTGCTTCTCCGATAATTGATTTAAATGGTGTATCTCCTCTTTTTTTTAGAAAAACTTTCCTTAAATAAATATTATAATTTAATTTTTTCTAATTATTCTATTTGAAATTGGATAAAAGACGCAAGAATGCTTGAGGAATGTGAGATTTAAGCTTCATCCACTCTAATAATTAGAATTTTAGACCTTATTTATTGTATTTTAAATAAGCATTCAAGAGACGGGAAAAAGATATTAATAAAAATTAGTACAAAAAACATATTAAATCTAAAAGTTTTATAAAAACATATTAATACAGTTAATTCAAACAAGGTTGGCTTTAATGAAAAAAATAATTGCAATCACCAAGGGAGACGGCATTGGTCCAGAAGTAGTCAACGAGGGTATAAAGATATTAGAGATAATTTCAAACTTCACAGATCTTCAGATTGAATTTAAAGAAGCACCCGCTGGAGGCGCTGTATGGATGAATTCCGGCGACAATTTGCCTAAAAAATCATTTGAAACCATTAAAAAGTCAGATGCTCTTTTATTTGGAGCAGTAGGTTTACCTGGATTACCTCAAGGGGCTGCAGAATCAGCAATCTTAAAGATAAGGCAAGGTTTAGATTTATACGTGAATTTACGACCAATTAAGCTTTACGAGGCATTAAAAGACAGATGTCCCTTGAAGGAGGAATATATAGGCAAGGGTATTGATATTTCTTTTGTACGAGAAAATACCGAAGGACTATATGCTAATATCGGAGGTTTTTTAAGGAACGAAGTAGCCCAAAACTTGATGGTCTACACGCGAAAAGGATGCGAACGAATAATTAGATTTGCTTACGAATTTGCGAGGAGAAATAAACACCAGAAAATCACATCCGTAGACAAGGCAAATATCTTAAAGCCGAGCCAATTATGGAGGGAAATCTTTCACGAGATCGGAGACGAATACACTGATCTTCAAAAAGAAGATATTTACGTCGACGCATTTTGCCAATGGCTTATTCGTAAACCAGATTCTTTCCAGACAGTAGTTACCGGTAATTTATTTGGAGACATTATTAGCGACGAAGGTGCATTTCTTATTGGTAGTTTGGGCATGGCTTCCAGCGGAAATATCAATCCCGGAAAAGTGTCTATGTACGAGCCAATTCATGGATCAGCTCCAGATATTGCGGGTAAAGGTATTGCAAATCCTATTGGAACCATTCTTAGTTGTAAATTAATGCTTCAAGAATCTTTTATTCTTCCCGAATTAGGCAAGGAGATAGAGATCGCTGTAGAAGAAGCTTTAAAAGAGGGAAGGACGAAAGATCTTGAAAGTAAAGATTTTAAAACCCTCTCAACTCAAGAAATGGGAGATCTCATCTCATTAAAATTGAAAGAACGATTGAAGAAATAAGGATTTAAAGAAGAAAAATAAGCAAAAATTGAAGATTTGCTGATTTTTATTATGCTTAGTTATTAACAATAGTCAATTCTTCGATTGTATCAGGAGCCTTGGTCAAACTCACATTACCTTCTTCTGTGATAAGAACAGTATCTGAATGTCGAAAGCCCCCTAGATTAGGGATATAAATACCAGGCTCGATACTAAGAATCATTCCGGATTCGACTTTTCGATTGTAACCTACAGCAACGTAAGGTCCCTCGTGTCCTGTAATTCCTAAACCATGTCCCGTTCGATGGAGCAAATAATCGCCATATCCTGCGTCTTGAATTATTTTTCTAACGCCCTCATCGATTTCACTAAAAATTGCACCAGGTATAGCTTGTTCGAAAGCATATTTTCTTACTTTCATCATAACTTCAAATGGTTTTTTTGCTTGTTCCGGAACATAGTCTAAAAAGAAACTTCGCTCAATTTCGACCCCATATCCATCTATTTGTCCTCCAACGCCAGATACATGAGGTCCGCCTTCTTCCATTTTAAGAAACACATCGGTCATATTATGCGGATCGTGAGAGATACTTGGAGGGAGAACGATTGCCATTGGTCGAGAAACCATAGGATTAAGATTTGGAATATCCTTTAAAGCTTTAGCGGTCATTAAGTTTGTAACTTCACTATAGATTTTAATAAGCATTTCACCAGGGCGACAGACTTTTAAAAGTTTTTTGTGTCCGGCGTTAAGGATCTTACATGCGTGAACATTTCTCCCGATTTCATAAGCTGTTTTAATTAGTCGAGCTTCGTCGATGATATCTGTTTTGATTTTAGTGCCGGGCGTTTGATCGTAGATTCTGAGTGTCATCGCAGATTCCACACCAACGCGCTTATCTTTTTTGATAAGTTTATGGTAATAATCGTACCAGTTTTCTCCTTGAGGTGCAGGATATTCAAAATAAGAGGTTAATTCTACGTCGCATTTTGCTCTTGTTTCTACGTGAGACTTTTCGAGAAACGGCACTAAGAACTTAAGAGTTCCTTCCTTAGGAACGATTAAAATAAACGGTCGTTCGTGCACATAATTAGCGAAGTTTGTTAAATAATAAATATTCGTTGGATCAAAAGAGATATAATAGTCTAATTTCTGCTCGTTCATCAGAGTTCTTACCTTTTCTAAACGGAGATTTAATTCTTCTTTAGATGGTGGAGATTTGATGGCTTTTGGGATTTTAGTCATAACGCTTACTGATTAATCATATGAATTATATAATTATTAAAAAATACTTTTAATAACTAAAAAAGGTATCTGCTTCTTAAAAATATGAGTAATAAGATAATTAATTTCACTGTGGTTTCGCTAAGACAATTTTCATAGTAAATAGAAACCCTAACTCTTCAGAATGTAGTATTCTGAAGTCTGCTATTTTTAAAAAGTGCTCTAAGTAGATTGGACGGCAACTTGCGTATTTCTCAAAAGTCTTATTATAAAATTCGTTAAGCCTTACTGAGAGGGTTCTTTCACGATTTTCTTTTGGTATACTAACAACACATAATCTCCCATCTGTTTTCAATACTCGCTTAATTTCACTCAAAACAATTGGTATGTCGGGATTGTCAAAGAGTTCCAAAGTGCTTGCTATATAAACCGCGTCAAAATAATTGCATTTGTAGGGTAAATCTCTAGCATCTCCTTGCTCAATACTTATGTTATCCAGATCAGAATTCAACACTTTTGTTCCCGTAATCCGGACCATCTCTGGGGTTAAATCAATACCATAAACATATCCCTGGGATCCTACTTCCCTTGCCAGTTGAAGTAAAGCTGTTCCTCTGCCGAAGCCTATTTCTAAAATACGTTCCCCTTGTTTTAGATTTAAAAGGTAAATACTTCTTTCTCTAAGGCTTTTCTCAAATCTCTCAATAAATCCCATAACCTTACTTAGTTTGCTATACATCTCTTTCATCAGATCTTTATCCGCTTTAACTCTTAGTATCCTTTTTGCATTATTCATTTTTTTCATTTCAAATCAGTTAGAATTCTTTTAAAATCTCAAATAAATAGAATATTTCTTGAAAAGATTTCTTAATCTTTTTGGATCCATTCCAAGTTTCCATAAAAAAAAGATCAGAGTCCATAAAATGATAGTCCTAAAAAAACCATATCTTTCCAATCTTCTTGCGGATGTTAATACTGGAGATTGAATATATGTAATATGGTTTTTTCCTATTTTTTTTAATCGATATATGAAATCAAAATCTTCACATATCCACAATGGCTTGTATCCACCTAAGAAATCGAATGTTTCTTTTCGTACAAAAATTCCATTATCCCCGGGAAACGCTTTTGTCGCACCTACTAACAAGTTTCCTACTCCTTGCCATATTTTGCAGCAAAATTTAAGGAATGATGTTCTTTTGACTTGATCGCTCCAATTCCAGTGCTTTTTAAATCCACCACCTAGAATTTTTGGGTCCTTCAGTCGAATTATCATCCTTATGAGGGCATCTTCCGGTAGATATGTATCTGCGTGAAGAAATAGGAAAGCCTCTCCCTTAGAGACGCTTGCTCCAAAGTTCAGTTGATTATGTCTACCTTTAGGGCTTTCAATAATCAGATCTGCGAGACTTTTTGCTATATTAATAGTCTCATCGGTTGATCCACCGTCACTTACAATAATTTCAACGAGCGAAAAACCTTTTGGAAAAAGATTAACCGCAGATCTTACAGATTTAATAGTTTCTGCAAGATTTTCTTCCTCATTAAAAGTAATGATAATTACGCTAATTAACATCTTTCAAGGATGATTTTTGTAGATTTTTCGACATCTTGTGTCATTCTCAATTAGTTCTATTTCCAATTTAAGATCATCAATTGCTTGTAAAGTATATTTAGGGAAAAAAAAACCCTCGCTTATTTCGCTAATTGATAGGATCTTAATAAATGCTAATAATGAAATTAGATCTTCCTCAATATCAATATCTCCATAGGCAGGTAAGAGGATTAATGGGATTTTTTGATTAGAACTAAATTTAGCGAATTGATTAAGTTCTACTCCCCCTCGAAATAATTTGTGTTCTGAGAACCAATTCCACCGAAACGATTCGTTAATCCCGACTAGATACACTCCCCCTCCTTGAGCAGGACCAATTACTATACTATTTTTTTCTTCAGATAGATATAAAAATGCTTTATCTAATATGCTTGGAGCTAAGTAAGGCAAATCTGCACCTATTATTATCATTTTTTTTGAACCCGAGTTTTGAGAAGTGCGTATGACCGACCCAAATCGTTCGTCAAAATCATTTCCCTCTTGTAGAGAGAAACTAACTGGTTTATTTGAGCGTTCTTCTGTCAAAAGATTATTCACTATCTTTCTTAACCTACTTAGACCAGACTTGGGGGTATAACCAATTTCGATTTGGTCAGAATTACTTTTTATTCCTAATAATATGGTGTCTTTTAACATCCCTTCTGCTATGATTGAAACATCTTCATGCGTGAGAGATGTGTTTTTCATCAATCTAGTTTTTACAGGAATTGTTCTTGGGACTTTAGTAAATATAATAAGAGAATTAGATTTCATAAGAGAAAACAATTATTATACTTTTTTTGCTATCCATAGACCCCTGCTTACTTTTTTTTCGTATATTGCCTTTTGCCAAGCTAAAAGTCCTTTTTCTGCCTCTCTAAAAAGTTCTATTCCGTATCCTTTTTCAATATTTTCCTTATTAGCTTTAAGAATTTTTACATATTCATCTACATGATTAGCAAAATCGTCTCCAAAATCCTGAGATTCTATTAAATTATATCCGACCTTTTTTATCAGCTTTTTATATCCTTCTAAAGTTTGGAGACTCGGAAATACCATAAATTCCATCAACAAATCCGACTCTTCTTCCGTGATTTTAGATGTCCCCCATATCCAATCCGTAAAAGCAATTGTTCCATCAGGCTTTAAAACTCGCCAAGTTTCTTCGATCAACCTTTCCTTATCTGTAATATAGCACCATGCATCTTGCCCCCATACAATATCAATTGATTCGTCATGAGCGGGAATATCGAGTGCAGATCCTAAGCGATATTCTATTTTGCCTTCGTATTGTATCCCTTTAGTCCTTTTTTGAGCCTCTTCTATCATCTCAAGAGTAATATCTAAACCTATAATCTTAACTCCATATTCGTCAACTAATTGTCTTGCTGGACCACCTAGAGCGGAACATATATCTAATAGAATAGTCTCGCCATTTAATTTATCTAAACCAATCTTTTTGGCTAAAAAATCAGTTTGTTCTGAACCACCAACATGAATTTGCTCTCCCATTAGAAGCTCCCATAATTTTCCTCCAGGACCCGCATAAACCTCACTTACATCATTCACGCTAAAATTGTATTTTTTATGATCTGACATACTTTATCCTTAATTGGGTTTTTTGTATTAAGTCGGTAAATTAGTATTTAAATCTTAATTTTAGAAATTATAAGCAAAAACGAATATAATTATAGTACGATTTTAATTGGTGATTTTGATCACAGAGAACAACAATGATGAAGAAAGAAGTCATCCCTCAAATAAAACACCTCAAAATGCATCAAAAAAAGAATTAAGCAAATTAGCTCGAGGATTTTATTTTATTGGAGGTTTTATTTCGTTAATTTTGGGAATAATTGGAGTTATATTACCCATTCTTCCGACTACTCCCTTCCTCCTCCTTTCGGCAGCGTGTTTTGCTCGTAGTTCAGATCGTTTTTATAATTGGCTTATTAATAATAAAGTTCTTGGAGCATACATTCGGCATTATAGAGAGGGGACTGGAATGCCGCTGAAAATAAAAATAATTACAATATCTCTATTATGGATAACGATTCTGCTATCTATATTTTTAATAATTACAATCTTATGGGTAAAGTTTCTTTTGATAATAATCGCCATCGCAGTTACTATACATATAGCTTTAATCCGTCCGAAGAATAAGGAAGAAAAGGAAACAGAAGATAATCAATAATCTTTATTAATTTAATAGCTATGGTTCTATTTTTAAGTTTACCATAATTTGATAATTAACTCTTAATCTTTTTACAATTTCGAGTGATTCCTTTATAATTTATTTTGGATAATCATTCATAAATCTGCCAGATTATTATAAAAAATTAAATTGATCAATTTATTTAGCTATATTTCTTACAAAATTCTCTATAATTTTATAATGATTGAACTATTAAGCGTTAAAAGTTTATGTAAAATATAAATAAAATTAAATGGATGAAAGATAATGGCGATAAAAAAAGGCGATATTATAAAAGTTGAGTACATCGGGACGCTCGATAATGGTGAAGTTTTTGATAGTACTGAGATGAACGAGGGTAAACCTTTAAAATTTCAAGTAGGATCGGGACAATTAATTTTTGGATTTGATAATTCGGTTATTGGCAAAGAAGTTGGACACGAATATGAAATAAGATTAGAGCCTAATGAAGCATACGGAGATTATAAAGAAGGATTAATTCAGAGTATTCCAAAAGAACAATTTCCTGAAGATCAAAAACCTCAAAAAGGGATGATGATTGTATTATTAGGCCCCAATCAACAACCAATCCCAGCAACTATTAAAGAAGTTAAAGATGATACTATTGATATTGATTTAAATCATCCAATGGCGGGAAAGAGCTTAAATTTTAAAATAAAAATCTTAGAAACAGGTTGTGAGCCCGATCCTCCAAGTGCTTGCGGATGCGGTTGTGGACACGAACACCACCATTGAGCGTAGTTTTTATTATAAATAAATCTTGTCAATGTTTTTTATTATTGCTCTTAAAACATTTTTTCTTTTATTCCTCTGATTGAAAATGATAGCATTTTGGATCTGCAGCTAATATATCACCAGCGTAATAATATGCACTGCTTCTACATCCAAAACAATAAGAATTATTCGCACATTTTGAACAATTTCCGGGTAATTTTGAAGGGTCTCTAAAATCTAAAAATAATAATCTCCTTCTCTTTTCTTCTACTAAGTTTTCAAGCGGTTTATCCCTGATGTTCCCAAATTCCTTTGTTCGAATGACAGAACAAGGAATCAACCAACCATCGGCAGTAATACAAACTACAGTACCGCAATAAAATTTTGATACATCCATCGGGCCGCAGGAAGGATCTTCGGGATAATTGATTTCGTCCCTATAGGCAAAAGCATCTTTTATTTGTGAAATACTTGGTTCCCATTCTTTATCAGCTTTTCGATGAATAACGGGGTTAAATAAGGTTAAACAAGTTTTGATTCCAAAGTCATCTTGTAAGTAAGAAATCATTGATTTTGCCTCCCCTTCAGCTACGGGAGTCGTGTAAGTTATACAATTCACCATTGCTTCTGGATTTTTACCCCACTTTAGCGTGTTTTTTATTCCCTTAATAATTAAATTAATATTATTCGGATTGGCTTCGTACATTTGATCTTCATGAAGTAATGCGTATAATTCGGGATTAGTTGTATCTAAATGCGTAGAAATAAAACCGTCTTTAGAGACCTCTACAGCTTTTCGTGAAACGTCTGGATCTGCTAAAGGGATACCGCTCGTCCAAATGTTGTTAATAAACCCAAGCTCTATCGCATAGAGACATAACTCGTACCAGTCTTTCCTTATTAAAGGATCCCCTCCTAACCAATCTATCATTTTGATATCCATCTTCGCCGCAGAATCCAGTATCTCCATTATTTTTTCAGAACTTAATCCATCAGGACTATCAGGTTTACTATCGGCGTAGCAGTACTTACATAATTGATTACACTTTAAAGTGGATTCAATTTGTAAAATAAAGATTTTTCCTTTTTCATAATATTCTTTCTGGAGATCAAACTGAGATGCCATCCCTGCGTGAGCTAAAGGTACGTCTTCTTTGGTCATAATTTTTCCTTTGGGAATTCTATTAAGCAAAGATCTTAATCTTTATTTAAGTAGATATTATAATTTGGAGTTTTATATTTTAAGATTATAAAAAAAAGAAATGATAATAGTTTAAGTTTCCTAACTATATACGTTACTAACCCAATCAAATCCGATTGTTAATTCTTGTATTAAAAGAGCAATTAAAGATGATATCATAATAAGAATACATATATAAAAGCTGTATCTCGGCCATGGTTCATTTTTTACATTATATCCCATTTTATATTGTTCCCATAAGACTACTCCGAGGAAGACAAATAACCCGATATCAAAAACCCATGTGGCGAATTCTAAACTTTCGGGAGGGAGATATCTTAAATATCCAGCATTCCGGCTAAAAGCCATTAATTCAGCCTCCATAGGCAATCTTACGATGAAGAACATTAATCCCATATGAGCAATTAACAACCATGCAATAATTAGGCTATGCATATTTAACCACATAAATCCTCTTCGACTTAATTTTCCTTCAAGAAAGACTTTCCCTCGGGTTCTCTCTATTAGTACGACTAAGACCCAAATGATTAGAATTATTCCACATATAAGAGTTAAGAATAAAGTATTATATGAACCGCTACCAGTAATTGGAAGCATAAATGATTGCACCATGGCTATTAATCTTGAGAGTGGACTTTTTTGATACCAAGCAAGACCAACATTAAAAATAATAATTGCATAAGCCCAGTTATGAACCCATCTTAGATCGGTAGAAATTACTTCCCATGCCCACGGTCCTGCAAACCACCATAAAATATAAGCAAATCCCATAATGACCAATCCCAATCCAGGACCAATTAAATATTTATTCGATTTATGAACACCATCTTTTGAAATACTTACATCATTATTCATTTATTTCAACCTTGAGAATCTATCTATATTTATTTGATTAGGGTTAGTTTTCTATATAAAATTAATAGTTATAATTTAATCGAATGTGGTTTTCGAAATAAAAAGAAAAGAAGAGAATATCTTAAGATTGCCCCAAGGAAAAAATATCTTTATCTCTTTTTTTGCCTATTGGACATGCTTCTATACATTTATTGCACCAAATTGAAGACGAATCTGATAATTTTTTTAAATGAGACTGTGTGTAAGGAAAACACTTTTCTCTATCATAGATTCCGTCTGAAAGAGCATCAGCAGGACACGCTATTACGCATAAAGTACAATTTTCGCAATATTTGCAATTGTTAATAGGATCGCCAACTTTTAGTGATGCGTTGGTGACCATAGCTCTTAGGCGGACTTGAGCACCATAATCCTCAGTGATTAATAAATTATTTTTACCAATCGCACCTATCCCTGCCAGAGCCGCTGCTTCTTTCAAATATAATCCCGGATTATAAGAAATTACAACAGATTGAAAACCTTCTTTTTCGATAAAATCTTTTAATTGATACGCTCTATTTTCAATTATTGAATCCATGAAATGACTACCTCTACCAGACTTAAGATCTTGACTCCAAGCATCTAAAATTAAATCGTACATATAAACTCCAAGCACTATGACGGTTTGCGCGTCTTTTAGAAATTTAAAAGGTTTATAGCGTTTCTTATATCTTTCAAAATGAGCGGGATCGGCAAAACCTATAAGATCAATTCCAATTTTCTTAGCAAATTTTTCCACTTTCTCCGTTAATATAACATCTCTTCCCATTTCAACTCTTCCAGCATCCTAACTATAAAATCTAATTAAAACATTAAAATTATGATATATTAGTAATAAGGAATGTTTTATTTATGCGTTTTTAATAATGGTTCAAAATGGTTAAAAAGTCTATTTCAAGCAATTTTGCATTTTTAACAATTTAAAAACGCATTAGTTTAGGTTTTTAATTGTATTTAACATCACTTTAAGTTGATCGTATATTTCCAATCGATATTCAACACCAATTTTAAAAAAAAGCAACGAAACCATCTTTTTTTCCAACTTTTCCGTTATGTCAAACTCTTCCATTAACTGGGACCAATTAACTGACTCTGATACTCTTATTCCAATCAATATTACTTTGTTTTCGTGTAACTTGTCGATAATCTCATCCACAAGACCCTTCCAAGAAACATCAATATGGTCCTTTCCCCGAGCATCTAAAATACAAAATACTCCATCAGCATCGTCAAGTTTTATCGAATCGTATAAATAATTTTTTAATATCAAGCCATTTGAATATTGGAATATTTTTTCTTCATCATTATCTATAAATTGTTCATAAGTACCCAGTTCTTTTATTTCAGTGATAATTTGTAATCCAGGCGTCCAGAAAGGGGTTTCGGAAATAAAAACTAACTCTAAAGTGTTATTTTGGGAGAGTATCTTTTTAATCTCATCAAGCAAATCGTCTTTTAATCTTTTTTCTTCTAGTTCTTGAGATTTAGTTATATAATGATAAGCGATTAAGCTAAAAGCATCTTCTATGTTATCACCAGTCAACGCGCTCGTTTCGATATAAGAGATTTGAGAAGATCCCATTCCGGATAGCTCGTTTGCTAAGTTTACACCCGTTTGATAATCAATACAACGCTCTTCAACTAAATCAGTCTTATTTCCAACAAGAACTATAGGTAAATCTTCTCTATTTATAAATTCCTTTAGTTCCTCGTACCACTTTTTTGCATTTAAATATGTATCATTGTCAGTTAAATCGAAAACAACAAAGGCCGCCTGAGCACCCATGTAATAGGTTTTGCGAAATCTTCGAAAAAATTGTTGAGCACCAATATCCCACAACGAAATGTTTATATCATTCCCAATGAATTCAAATTGATGCATTAATATATTTAAACCAATTGTAGGACGATAATCTTTCAGAAATTTTTTATCTACATATCTCCTTACGATAGATGTTTTGCCAACTTCGTGATCGCCAATGATAATGAATTTAAAGCGATATATTCCGCCAGTATCGATCCTCATTTGATAAATCTGATTTTTTAGTCTCTCTTCGGTCTCCGCTTCGTATTCAAAATTTGGGATCTTTAACTGAATTTTCTCTTCTTCTTCGTTTATTATCTGGGCAGATTTTTCGGCTAAAAAATACGCATATGGTGAAATTTTATCTACTGAAGCCATTGTGTTTAAAACAAGGCTCAATGTAATTTTTTCATCAATTGAAATAAATAATAGTCGATGCTCATCCGTATCAAAGCTTGCCGTTCCAAATTTTCTAAAAGCAAACTCATTACGTATTCTCTCCAAAATGGGGTTTATTATTGCGGTTAAAACCGAAACAAGCTCCATATCGACATTTTTACTTTTTTTTCCAGCGATTATTAATCCTTGATGATCTGAGATAATTAAAGCTTCAACATCGTTGTGCAAATTTTGGAATTTTCCAAATAATTCGTTAAAAAGTTCTTCTTTATTAAGTGTCAAATTGATTACTCCAAAAAAAAACCAAGTTTCATTAAATTTATTTAATGACACTATAATAATACTATCAAAAAAATCTTTTTAAAACAATATTCTTAAAAAGATTCATTATTATTATTAATTTAACATCTCTCATATATTCTATCTATTAATTAACCTTTCTATTAGGAGAAAAAGCACGTGCCAGACTGTATTATTTGCCATTTAGAGATTACAGATCCTAACAATCTTTTTGAATGTCCAAATAATCACCCCGTTCATAAGGAATGTCTTATAGAATGGCTACAACATTCTCCTAATTGCCCTCTCTGTAATGAGCCATATTCTTTAGAAACTAAATCAAATCTTAAGTCTGACTTGGATAAGCGAGAAGAGGAGAAAAAAAAGAGTGAAGAAGACGAAGCACGAAAAGAACGAAATAATCAGATTAAAATCATTGCTGAAAAGATCATATTTTTAAAATTTCTCAACATGATTGAAACTTTAATAGAAAAAAAGGATTTCGAAGGAGCGTTAGATAGACTCAATTCTATTGACGAAAATAAACTTGAAACTGTTAAGAAA
>WJKD01000353.1 GCA_014729315.1 Promethearchaeota archaeon
ACCTCCATTTACGTCCCGCTCTACTGTGGCATCACAGACGTGCCCGAATCATTCAAAACTCCGGGACGCAAAACCGGCTACAGCCGAAAATCCGCCTGGTGGGCTTTCAACCGCCTGGGCACCCTCACCGCCCAGCGCTGGGGCGACATGCGCCACAATGTGACCGAAGTCTGGTCACCCATGCAACAGGAACTCTTCACCAACCAGCCCGACATCGAACAACAAGCCCTGTCACTCCACAAAAAAAATCCGCAAAAAGCCAGAACCTTTTTAACGGATTACAGCATAAAATGGGGCAATACCGTCGTCCAAAAAGCCTGGGATTTGGGGGATATGTTGTGGACGCGGTATGATGAGAAGTTTTAAAATACAAAACTGAAATACAAAAAGCGAAGCTATCTTTAAAAAACGCATCTGCATCAAAGACTGCTTCGCTTTTCTTTTCGGTATTACTTCTCAATGGCGGCAATGACTGCTTCTCTAATTTTTGAGGATTTTAGAAATCCGCTGAAATCTCCTTTGTAGTTCTTAGTCACTTGCTTTTTATTGCTTCCGTTCAGGTTTTTTGAGGTAATAGTTACCACATAAATCTGATCAACTCTGCTAACCAAACCGGATACTTCTTTTGCGTACTTTTTATCGTTGTTGTAATTTGAGACAATTGATTTAATCTGAGCCTTTATCTGACTCGCCTGCCCTGATGATAAATTATTTAAATCGATTGTCCCCAATTTAATGACCGGGTTTGGCTTTCCTTCACAACTATTTGAATTTAATAAAAATGCATGTACCATTACAAAAATCACGACCGCCCCAACTCGAAGCTTACCCAGTTGCGAAAACATTTGGTGTCCTCCTAGATGATTATTGCTTTATTCTCAATTATTTTGGTAATATGAAAGGCAATAAACATACCACGAAGAAGTATATTTTCTAAGCTTCTTATCAATTAAATCAATTTATAAACATAAAAATCTGTTCTCACATATCAAATATGAATGTGTTCATTTTTAGCTGAATTATTATTTTTATTATTTAGAATTGGAGATCTTTTGCTATTTTTTATACATAATTTCTTCGCAATGTTTCAATTACAGCAAATTAAAACATTATTAGTTATTGAGGAATTTATTATAACCTAAATAACAAAAGGTTAGGTCGAATAATACCATTCGATTACAGCACTTACTATTATGCCAATTACTAAACCTATTACAGGTAATAGTACCCTCATCGTTTGGTTATTCGCTATCCATAATAATAAATTTGGAATTATATTATGTTTTACTTCTAAATTTTTTGGTTCACCAATCTTGAGGTAATATATTCTTTGGCTAAAATCCGTAATAAATCCATTGCTATCTAATGATAAATCAAATTTTTCAAATTTATCGGATTTAAATATAAAATGCTCATCTTTCTTTATATTAATTGTATCTTCTTTACTAAAGTGGATCACTATTTTACTATCACCTCTAATCGTGCTTATTTTTTTGTTATTAGCAATTAATTCCAGTTGATCGTAAAAATTTATAAATCTACCTTTTCGATTTTTAAAAATTGTTATCGAATTACTATTTAATATATCTCTTTTAAAAAATATTTCTAACCTAGTAGAATTTTTTATCCCATTGATTTCAATATTCTTTATACCATCTAATGGAGCTAGTAATAATTCACATTGTTCATTCTTGCTTACTTCATAAATTAACTCTTTATCTTGGTAAAACTCACATTCACCTAATTTTAACTTAAAATCATTTGCCTTAATATTAAATTTATAATTTTGAAACGAAGACGTTCCGGAAAAATCTTTTTTTATTCCATTTCTAATAATCAATGTGTTGTCTTGTTTTTGAAATCCCATTTCACTATTAAGAGGCAGAAACAACTCTTTAATTTGCAAATCAGATGAATTTTTAACTATTTCAGCATCCACATTCAGCGTACCTTCTGGAGGTTTGATAATTAATTCACCACTAATCAGTTTTTTACAATTTAAATTTTTAATCTCTGTTTTCTGTATAGTTATTTTCATATATTTAACATTTTTTATCGTAAGTTCTTCAATATCTTGTGATTCAGAAAATATATTGTTGCTTTTTCTATTAGATACTAGATTGAAACTGATATGCCTAGAATATATTTTAAATGTCGTATAAATAAATGTAGGTATAAAAATTAAAACAATTGTAAAAAATAATAATAGTGCTGCAAATATTATTAATCCTCTTATTAACACATCTAACTTTTTAAGGTTTTCTATTAAGACATCATACAAATTACCAAAATCGATAAAAAATATCAATAAGAGTAAAACTAGTAAAAGATAAAATTTGAGAGAAGATAAAATTATCTTCATAATTTCAAATAATTTTATCATTATCTTATTTAATGAAAATCTTTTAAACTTTAATATTTTCATTAAATAAATAGATAAAATGATAGAGATTAACAATACTATAATTACTATTATAACGATCTCACGTATAATAATCTTTTGCTTACTTTCTTTTATTTTTGTTCTAATAATTGCATTTACATGCGCATTTATATATGATTTACTAGAATCAAGCTCCAACGCTTCCGAGTAAAATTTATTTGCTTGTTTCCAATCTTTTCTATCATAAGCTAAATCACCCTTTACCTTAGCAATTCGGTAATTTACATCTTTATAATCTGTAACTGAATCTTGTATCTCATTATACAAAGTTAAAGCAGCACTCCAATATCCATCTCCCTCTTTTAATTGTGCTTTTTTGTAAAGGTCAGCGATTTTTAAAGTATCAATAGCAATTTTAATTTTGGGATTTTTTGTATCTTCATAGGCAACTATCAAATAATTTCTTGCTTTTAAATAATTTCCATCTTTGATATATTTCTGTCCTTTCTCAATTACTTGATATATTTTTCCTCTTTCGCCTAATTCCTCTTGAAATTTAATAAAAGTTTTCCATATTTTATTAATTTGATCCTTACCCTCAGCATACTCGAATGCCTTATTAAAATAACCAATTCTCTTTTTTAACTCATCGTCATTCAAATTTTTATAATCTAAATTCCACGCTCCTCTATCGAACCAATAATCTGAAAATCTTGATCGACTCCCTTTCAACTTTTTCAGTGCATCGTTATGGCCCGGCTTCTTTTCCAATACTTTTTTAAAGCACACTATAGCTGAGCTAAATTGATTCTTATCCAATAATGAATCACCTTTATTAATGTTATAATTTACAATACTATCAACTTTTATCTCATGTATGGTCTCAGTAATTTCCTTCTCGATAATTTCATTATCCGGTTCTAAATCCGTTGCTTTCTTTAGTTCCTTAAGAGATGCTTGTAAATCGCCTTCCTTCTTCCTGATTTCGCTTAATATCAAATACGGTTCACTACTATCCGGCAATATTTTTTTCAACCTATTTAAATTATCAATAGCTTGAGCCTTATCTTTTTGCTTTTTAATACACTCAAAAATATTCGTATACGCAGTCTCATTAGAAGGATCAATTTTTAATACTTCATAAAAATTATCTATTGCCTGTGGATATTTTCCCTTTCTGCAATATAATAATCCCAAAGAGAGATATGCTTGCCAAAATTTTGGTTTCACACTAATTGTCTTTTTATAATTTTGCACAGCTAAATCAAAATTGGATGATTTTAAATTTTTCAATATAATATTAAATAGATCCATATCATCGTATATTTGTGCGAGTTCAAAAAGCCATTTATAGTCATTCGGCTTTATCCGCAACGCATGATTTATTCCGCTTAGTGCGTTTATATACTGGCTATTAGCAGAATCACGACTGGTAGCATTTTGTATTTGCTCGCGTCCTAATTGTCGATAGCTTGCTCCAAGCAAGAATAAAGCCTCAGCATCATCCTCTTGATCAAGAACAGCTTTTTCAAATTCTTTGATAGCTTTTCTCAATTCCCCGGATTCTAAATATTCTTTCCCGTTTATCTTATGCTTGTTTTCAGCTAAACAAATTGAACTTGAAAAAAGAAGCAAAAGAGTAAAAGCTGTAAGGATACTTTTACTTCTTAGCATGAGAAAATCACCTCCTGTTTATCTAATCAACACCATCTTGATTGTATTTGAGTACTTTCTGGTAATAATTTTACAAAAATAGATGCCACTGGAAACGGTAAAATTTTGATCATTTGTTCCATCCCAGGTCAAAATTATTTTGCCCGGCTCAAACAATTTGTTATTTGCAATTGTTTTCACCTGTGAGCCAGTGACATTAAAAATGCAAATATCCCCTTCTATTTGTTCAGGCACATCAAAACAAATATTTGTTGAATTATTAAACGGATTCGGGAAATTCGGATAAAAACAAAATTCTGACGGGACGAATGAATTATCATTTTCGTTGACAAACTCTGACGATCCCACCAATAATCGAAATTTTTCATATCCGGCTTCGTTGTTCGACACATAACTAATTTTATTTTTTTTTCTCAAATTCACCGGACGAGTTAATTTATTTGCAATCAATTTTATGTTATACTCCTGTGGAACCACATCCAAATTTGTAAAATCTAACGTAACTTTCCCATTTTTAATATTCGTATACACGTTAAAATCCCAAAAATTACCATCGACATTTGGAGCCTGTACATCCACTGTAAAGTAGTCAAAGACTTTATTCCACTCAGGGTGTGGGAATGTCATCATTACATATTGTCCGATTGGTGGTGGTTCCGGTTTATCAAAATTATCAAAACCACGAGAAGCCTTTTCCGCCACCGCAGCGATATTTTCGTTATTCTGCGCATTTTGACAGGAAGCATTAATTTTTATAAACCATTCAAATTGATTGCTGTTTACCGATTTTGCCAATCCCGATTCAAAATATGGATAGCGGAGATCAGGCTTTATTCTAAAAGTATCATTATTTTCAACATAAATTGCATATCCCTGCCAGGGCTCTATATTTGTTGCATAATTTATCCATTGTCCTGTATACTCCCAAACTTCAGGCAATCCATTATTTATGGACGTATTTTCTATTGGTATTGAAAAATCATACGGATTTCCAATTAAATTCCAGCCCTTTTGCAAAGGTATCTTAAAAGTATAATTTGTTGGATTTGTAAAGCCTGATTTGCTCTGTATATATTTTCCTGAAAACTTCTCGGTAGCCAACAGAAAAAACGCTTTGCCTGGTTCAAATGGTGAAAAATCAGCACTGTTTAGATAAATGAATGAATCTGTTTCACTGTAATGATGGTAATCTGCACACCGCCAGATAGTCTGATCGTAATCATTCACCTCCAAACTCGAAAATAAAATATCTTTGGCTGATTTTTTCCCGTCATCTATCTGTATCGGTATTGATATTAAGCGATAATCTTGTTG
>WJKD01000037.1 GCA_014729315.1 Promethearchaeota archaeon
ATTCCCCGGTTTTAATTTGGTGAGAGCACTGTCGAAGCTGAGAAAATGGAAATGGACTTTAATTTGTCGAAATCGGTATCGGGAATTACTAAAATAATGAAATATTCCAAAAAGTCAGGAGAAAAATTAAGATTTTTTAATACATCGCCTCGCGGCTCGGATTCATTTGGAAGGATGGAATTGCAGACAACGCAAATTATGGAACGAACACTTTTACAATAACTAAAAACTAGCAGTAACAATTTACGAAAAATTTTCTTGACATATTTCAATTTTTTAGTTACATTTATTCTGCTACCAAGACAAACATGCATTCTATTATATTCATTATTCTTTCTGTATAATATTCTAATTTTAAGGAAACGCGGTTCGTGAAACATTCGGGTTCTTAATAAAGTTATCTTTAAAAGTTATTTTTTATGGGTGTTATGATATATTTTTTTTGTTTGAGCATTCATTAATATGAGGCAAATATGAAATTGATTAAAGCAAGAATTCAAAATTATCGCAGCATTATTGATTCTGGAGATTTTGATGTTGAAACTCTAAAAACGATTTTGGTTGGTCCAAATGAAGCAGGGAAAACAGTTCTATTAAAAGCTTTGCAACAATTGAAAAAACCTGACGATATACCTGGATTTGATGCACTGAGAGATTACCCTCGATCCAAATACAATGATATAACGACGGGAAAAGTCAATGTTGAAGATATTGAAGTAGTTACGGGTTATTTTGAACTTGAGGATGAAGATAAAGAGCTAATACCGGAAGAATTTCAAAGCAGTCAATTTAAGCTCTATCGAACTATGAGTAACCATGGATATTATTCGTTAGTAAATGGTCCTCCAAAAATCACCTATAAAGATATTAAAAACGATGTCAAAAGAATGATTGCTCATACTGATAAGCAATTTCTTGCAGAAAACTCTGATGAATCCAAAGAAAAACCAAGTGATCTTTTCAGCAAGATGTCAAACAGATTGTATGATTTTTCTGAAATATCGGGTGAAAAGGCGGACAATATTAAGGCATGGCTGGATTCAATATTTGAATATGTAGAAGAAGAAAATGAAAAAGAAGAAAAGCGACATGAAAAACTATTAGAGCAAGTCGAATTCAATAAAAAATATAAGGAAGTAGAAAGCATACTCTATGAAAGAATACCTGTTTTTATCTATTTCAATAATTACTTCAAAGTGAAACCTTCAATCCACTTGGATCATTTAGCCCAGCGAGTAGAAGAGCAGCTACTTGATGATGCTTATTACGACTATGGCAATCTTTGCCTTTTAAAACTGCTTGGTTTTACAGCCAGAGAATTATCAGAGATCGGGAAAGCTCAAAGCCCCAATCGATCAGATTCTGAAGCATTAAAAAAATACAAAGATCAATTGGATTCAAGAAGCTATCAACTCAACGCAGCAAGTGTAAGGCTGACTGATGAAATAAACGCTGTCTGGATGCCCAATCCTGATAGATCAGAAGCTGATAAACTTAAAGTAACAGCTGATGGGCAGTATTTAAAAGTTGTTGTTGAAGACGAAATTGGTGTCGATATCGAACTCGATCAACGTTCAGAAGGGTTTCAATGGCTTGTATCTTTTTTTGTTGTCTTTTTTGCCGAAGCAATGGATAAACACGAAAATGCAATATTGCTTTTGGATGAACCAGGGCTTAGTTTACATGGACTTAAACAAAGAGATTTCAGAGTTACGATTTCAAGATTGGCAGAAAAAAATCAAACGCTATACACAACACATTCTCCTTTTTTGGTCGGCCCAGATGAACTTGATATTGTCCGTGTGGTTGAAATGCAAGACAGGAAAGACGGAACAAAAGTGCACACAACTATATCCTCAAGTGACCCTGCGAGTTTGCTTCCTCTTCAAGAGGCGCTAGGTTATGATTTAGCTCAGAGTTTGTTTTCACAAAAAAGAAACCTAATATTGGAAGGTATAACAGATTACTGGTATTTAGAGGCAACGGCTCAGCTTTTGCGATCAGCAGATATTATTAATCTAAATGATAAGATCGCTCTAGTGTTTGCGGATAGTGCCGGTAAAGTAGTGTATTATGCGACAATACTACATGCACATAACCTAAAAGTTGCTGCACTATTGGATTCTGATTCAGCCGGCGATCAAGCGGCAAAACAAGAAACATTGATCCATACACTTGGGAATAAACGAATTCTAAGGACAAAAGATTTTACTAGCCAGATATCAAAACCGGAAATTGAGGATTTGTTGAGAAATACATTAATTAAGATAGCAAAAGAAGAGTTTGGTACTGATACTTCTTCAATTGCCACAACTCAAAAAAATAGATCAATTGCAAGTATATTTGAATCTGAAATTTCGGGTTTTTCTAAATATAAACTATCAAAAGCTTACATAAAATGGACTCGTACTAAGCAAGCATCCGATTTAACGAAAGAAGAGTGTGAAAATTGGAAATCTCTAATTCAAACCATAAATAAGGTATTGAAATAATAGGATTGTAATCGGGTGAGGGCAATCTTTCCTCATGCCCTACCTACACTCCGTCAACTGACGGACGGCTCCGCATTCGGCGGTTCATCAGATTCATCCGCTTGAAGACTGGCGGATGAAAAGCAATCCAGAGTTCACAGATAGAAATAAGACCCTGTTCTTTCGTGGCACGTTGGCTTGAAATATTTAGAAGTTAAACAGTCGGGCACTCCCACAGGGACTGCCTTTTGAAATGCTTGAGCCGTATGACGAGTTGAAAATGCGCCATTTTTGTGACGTAGAAATGTCACATACGGTTCTGTGTGGGGATCGGGGCGAGAGCCCCGAGACCTACCCGATCCGTATCTCGATCTTAAATTAAAGGACTGTAAATATGTATTATCATGTATTGGTAAAAACCGATGAAACAGACGATGTATTTGAATTAGATCATACTGATAACTCTATAATTATTGATAACATTATAAAACCTTATATCTTAAATCAAGAATTTCAAATTGATGGTTATTTTATAGAGCCTTCTAAAGTAAAAAGAATAATGGTGTGTCAAACAGAACATACGTCGGATGTTATTTTAGATACTGCTTACAATAGTCTATCAGAAGGTGTTTTTATAGCGTTTACTAAAAAGGGTTGTATATTTGAAGATGATAAATATAAAAATGATATTACAAGAGAAATTTTTGAACAGGTTAAGGAAATGATCCAGAAAAATAAGAATAATTCAACTTCCACAGAAATAAAAAAATCATCTTCAAAACAAAAAACAATTTTTATAGGTTATAGTTATCGAATTGATGATGATGAATTTGTTTCTGGACTTAAAGAATTACTGGCTGATAAAGGTTATAAAATAATTGATGGTAAAGCAGATCGTCTTGGCTCTATATCTCAAGCAATTATAGATAAAATTAAAATTTGTGATATTTCTATTATAGTAATGACTAAAAGAGATAAAAAAGAGAACGGGAAATTCACTACAACTGCATGGTTGCTTGAAGAAAAAGGGGCTTCATTAGCATTGAAAAAAAATGTGGCTATATTTGTGGAAGAAGAGATTGATGAAGCTGATATTGGTGGCTTACAAGGGGATTCACAAAGATTTCATTTTACACGAAACAACTTTCTTAAAGTTGCAATGAATTTTGTAAAAATATTAGATTCAACTGAATGATATTTAAACAACTAATCATATTTATTAGATAGTCATTATTATAACTGGTGATTGGCCTAATCAGGTAGCCGGAGGTTTTTCTCCCCCGCTCTCCACACCACCCTGCGTGCGGCTCCGCAGAAGGCGGTTTACCAAGTTCATCCGCCTTAAAAATTGGCGAATGAAAAGCAATCCAGAGTTCACGGATAGAAACAAGCCCCTGTTCTTTCAAATAAGCATTGGTCAGCCCACTTTGACTTCCATAAGTCTTAGCGAGCCGCCAATACCCTTTGCTACTTATTCC
>WJKD01000354.1 GCA_014729315.1 Promethearchaeota archaeon
ATTTACTACGGTCAGATTGAAACGCCTTTTCGATGTTTAATCTTCGAATTACTTCACGTTCGTTATTTACTACGGTTAGATTGAAACTCCGATAATTCTCTCAATAAGTCTTTTATATTCTTGTTCGTTATTTACTACGGTTAGATTGAAACCTCACTATTTTGGGTTTTTAGACTCTTACTGATCCGGTTTGTTATTTACTATAGTTAGATTGAAACGATATCCAATCTCTTTTCCGAGAATGGAGTCATCTTGTTCGTTATTTACTATGGTTAGATTGAAATGAAAAGCTTCTGGTGTTTACGGGTCCAATGGAGCCCATGATCTTTTTATCAAATAGAATCTTTCTGAACCATTAAATTGGGGGGTGATTTTAATTCTGTGCCATTTTCCTTTATTATTGATTTATTATCATGTTAACCAGCGCAAAGTAAAGTTTAAATATTAAAACGACACCCTTTTATATATAACAGTGTTTATATTTCTATAAGGTTAAAGATGACAGAAAAGTACATTTCCTTCGTAAGAAAGGCGATAATAGAGAACGGACCAAGTAAAGGTTCGGCTTTGATGACGCTTCTCGAAGAGAACTATAAAGTGGAAATAACCCCTCAACAATTTCACAAGATTGACCAAAAACTAATGGACTATAAAGAAATAGGCAAATACGCGTTTTATACCTATAATATTTATTACGACCAGCGCAACGAGACTCAAAAAAAAGTGCTCCAAATCATTAGCAAGGATAAATTCGTTCGGAGGAGAGTCAAGATTATTAAAGATCACTGGGATAAGATGTTCGACACTCTGACCGAGAAAGACAGCTTCACCGAGGAAGGAAAGAGGACTTTTGCGACTCTTTTTAAGAAAGTCATCCCTTTATTATCAATTGACTGTACAGGACTCTCGCACGACACCGTTGTATTCACTACGAGCTTTCTTTACGTGAAAAAGCGGATATTTCTAAACGTGAACTCAAATCCGGACGTAGAGCAGTTGAAACCATGGTTAGAAGTTTATGAATCCTTGCTGGATTATAAAAAAAATGTTTCGTCTAAGCAACATGAACGAATAGCGCAAAAGATATTAAGCTTACCCGAATTTTGCGCAGAAGAAGACCGATTGAAAATTATTAGATGTCCTAACGTGTTAATCCGTATGCAGTTTTTGCTGTTTAAATTTGACTTGACGGAAAAGGTGCGGCAGATAATACTTCGCTTCATAAAGCATGCTCTTGGGGAAGGGTATAATATGGGTGGAAGGGAACCAAAAGGTATTCTCGCTGCGATTGTTTATCTTCTCGCCAAGGTTTTAAACAAGAACATGACGCAAGAAGATGTAGCAACGACCTTAGATATATCCTCGGTTACCTTAAGGAGTAACGCAAAGTACCTACGGCCATATCTCGAAGGGTTCGAGGTCTCTTGATTAAATGCTAAAGAAAAAAAATCTCGTAGTTATGGCTAATCAAATTATTAATACAATACTGATTTAATTACTAATCAAAGGATGCGAATATCCAACAATTTTGATTGAAATTTAAAGTAAGGGACTGAGTATAACGATTTTTTAACTTCTCTAATCCACGAATATCCTTCAAGATTGTTATTGACTATACTTAGATTGAAACTCTCTTTCTTCAAAGCCTCTATTAAAATATCCTTGCTTTTGTTAACCGCAGAGAGCGAACGCTTAACATGATCCAAAAGAGATTTTTCACAAGAAAATTACCGATATAGTCTACAGCTGGCATCTAAGAAACTTATTTTTGAGAAAAAGAACTCCACATAAAAATGGAATCTAGATATTTCAGGAAATATATAATTTTCTTATAGGACCCCTTAGTAGTATGACTATTTCTCACTAATAATTGCGAACAATTCTTAAAGCAATTAGCATTATAAGCCTTTTTCTTTTCATAAACATCAAATAATCCATAATTGATTACAATAGTATGGTCAGTTATATCACCTTATTCTCTGAGATAGATCTTGACCTTTCTTTTTTAAAAAGCATTATTTAATCTAAAATTTAGCCTAAATGATTATTTTCATAGGTTTGATCTTATCACTCTCAAGGATAATACAATCAAAACTATTATATAAACAATGAGACTAATAAAAAAGAGAATTCAATAAATTAAAAGAAAAAGGATAAAGATCAATATACAAAAAAATTATGAGATAGATTTAAATAGTAATTTTTACTCTTATAATATATGAAGGGTAAAATGGTAAATGGGGTTTTTTATTACATTCCAATCAAGAGTTTTTTTTCCAAAGAATTTAATGTACAATATTATATTTGTCCAAATTGCCTAGAAGTGATTGAAGACGATACTTGCTATGTATGTGGCCGTCGATTTATCATCAATAAAAACGAAGCTAAATTAATTACCGTAGTAGATGGACAGTTAAAATCTATACCTTTAATCACGCCGCAGAAACAATAAGAAATTTTAAAATTTGGATTTTTAAGTTATTAATTATAGAAGAGGGAGGTGAAGTTTATTGAAGAAGGATAAAAACTTGACCCAAATTAGGAATGGGAAATGGAGCATCTCTACACCAACTGGGGGCAATAAAAGATATTCCGTCCTGTTTGGTAGATCGCTGGGTTTTTTAGGGTTACCTATGGGAAATATGAGCATCATGAGTCCAGACGGAAAGAAACTAGGTCAAGTATCAATTAGCGATGACTTAACTGTAGATGGAAATATTTACGATGTTTTGGATAAGATTAGTGAGTTAATTGATGAACGCATTAAAGAAGGAAAAGAAAAAAGATTTCAATTTTGGGTTGATCTGATTTTTAAAGCGTCCGACGCTGAAAAGAAGATTGTAGACGAGTTTAACGAAAAATTGAAAAAATCATTGAAATAATAGTTCAATATCGCGATTAATTCACTTTCAATATCAAAAATAATTTTCAACTTGATGATTTGATGAAATTATGCTAATAAAGAACGAACTCGTCATCAAAAGTCTACTCCAACGCACGCAAGAGAACTTAAAGTTTAGAAGCTTGAAAAATTAAATAAGAGGATTTGATTAAGAAAAAGTTTATTTCATTATTTCAATTCTATTATCGGATTTTTCACTCGAAGTTATGATTTGATAACGCAACTGGTCGATTTCGTCAATTAAGCTAACGAGAAATTCCTTTTGGTCATCATTTAAGAAATAAACTCGGATCTTATTCGGATCGCCCTCTACGGGGTCGACATCATATCCGTGGTTCAAACATTCGTTACAAATATCGCTAAGCGGATCTAGTTGCTTTCTTGTATGTTCCAACTTAAAAACATTAATTTTTAGACCTAACCTGTCGTATTGTCGTGCGTAATTAGTTTGTCCAACTGATAATTCAAAATCAACGCCGTATTCGTCTCTAATAGGTTTAATTGTTTTCTCGTAATCAATGTCCTTAGCGCCTAAAATGATGATATTAGCCGGGTGCTTTCTTTTCATTTCTTCCTTGACCTCGTATGATACAATATTATCTATATCTGAATCTTGTTTTGCTTTTTTAACGATGTCATATCCTAACCGAAAAGCTTTTCCATCGATTGCATTGGTGATATGTGAACTTGAAACATATTTTAAGCGACAATTTTTATCTAGAGTGTGTGCGTAATCACTTAATGCTTCTAAATCGAGATTAGTTGAATTTGGAGCATCAACTACAACCAGAACTCGTATTTTATCAAGAATCTCTTTTACTATTTTGCCGGAGGGAGTTAACCGGTAGGAGTCTTCGGTTTTTTCTAAGAGAAAACTTAAATTTTTGTTAGATTCTATGTTAGGGTATTTGGCGTTGATCTGCTCGTAATTTTGTTCTTGTTCAGTTAGACGAAACAATTCAACGAAGGGTAGATAAAAGTCCTTATTAATTTGTATTGATAATGGAGGTAATCTCATCAGCTTCCTTAAGATCTCGTGTTTGTAATAAAGCTCAATGTTATATAAGGAACCTATTAGCGTAATATATGCAAATTCGGCCTTGAATCCGCCGGTGATAGCAAACTTAATCTCAAGGTTTCTTTTGGATTCTTTATCTGGATTTACTTTAAAGCGATTAATTATTTCTAAAACTTTCTCAATGAGATTATTCAAACCTTTATAGATGAATTGATTCGGGTCGTAAGTCAACCCAGATATAATTTCAGCTTCGACCGCAAACCCTTTATCGG
>WJKD01000355.1 GCA_014729315.1 Promethearchaeota archaeon
GTATATTTAAGGGGAACCTTGCATCATCAAAGCAATTACATGAAGCAATCATTACAGTCCGCAACAAACACATTGCGCACTCAGAACTAAAAATGGAACGCTCAATTGTAGGATGTCAACTTGTAGAAGATCACAATTATGGGAAACGCCCGAGTTTAATAATGACTACATTAAGGGTGCGCCGTCATGTGCCCAATAGAGAGCGCATTAAAGAACTAGAAAACCACTGTAACTTGATAGTGAATGAAGTGATTCAGCCAAAACTTTTAGAGAGCGTTCGTGCTTTACGAGAGCAATTGTTAAAAATGCCATCAGATCAGATTGATAAATTCAAAGACTTTGGTGTTGAACAACCGCTGATTGACCATCTTCTGTAACGAATACAGTTAATTACTAAATTTGAACTCTACATAGAAAATTCCGACCAAAATATTGGCATAACAATAAGGAAAGTAGTAGATGAATAATGTATTTATTTTAGGTGCAGGAGCTTCAAAAGAAGCCGGAGCTCCAGTTATGAAGGATTTTCTAGATAAAGCTGACGAAATATACAGAATTAATAAAAGTGACCCAAATGTTTATAAATCCTTTAATGATGTATTTGATTCTCTAACTGAATTACAGACGATATATGCAAAATCTTACCTTGATTTAGATAATATTGAAGTACTTTTTGGTGCAATTGAAATGGCTAAGCTTTTAGAGAAACTAGGAAAGAGAGATGTTGAAAGTATCAGGAATTTAAGAAATTCAGTTGTAAAGCTGATTGTCAAAACATTGGAATTTAGCATTAATTTCCAAGTTCGAGATGAACAAATCCTACCTCCCCATATATACGATCAATTTGTTAAAATGCTATACAAAAATGTTGAAAGATCGGATCAAAACATCATAAATAAGTATTCAATAATTACTTTCAACTATGACATGGCATTAGATTTTGCTTTTGATTCTAATTTGAAATATTATGATTATGGGCTGAATGCTAAAATACCTGATGATCATTGCCCTTTACTAAAATTACACGGTTCAATCAACTGGGGAATGTGTAATGAATGCGATACCATAGTACCTCTCAAAATTAAACAGCAAAGTTTCATTCACCCATATACTAAAGAAAAAGGATACACTAATTATTTCATAGGATCGGCTTTAAATCAAAATTCTCATGATTGTAATAATCTTTTAGATGATATTCCAGTTATAGTTCCTCCGACTTGGAATAAATCAACTTACCATTTTCAAATAATCAATGTTTGGAAAAATGCAATTGAAGTTCTGCAAAATGCTGAAAACATATTTATTATTGGATATTCACTTCCAGAAACGGACGCATTTTTTCGATATTTATTTGCATTAGGTACTGATAGTTTAACACGTATTAAAAGTATTTGGATTTTTAATCCAGATTATGATGGTACTGTTGAATTAAGATTTGAGGAATTAATTGGTAAAGGGATCGGGAATAGATTACATTTTGAAAATAAGAAATTTAGTGAAGCAATACCAATTTTAGAAACAATATTGAAAGGCAAACTAAGCTATTTAAAGTAGTGTAAGCATGGCATAAATTGTGTATTCAACCGAAAAGAGGGCAGCTATTGAAATAAAAAAATTTGTTCGTTGGGGAAAATTCAAATTGATAATTTACGTCCGGTAAGTTGAATGCCCTTTTTCAGCTGATAATGTCGTTATCTTTTAATGGGGAATTAATGGGTAGATCCACTTCCGGGATTTTTTAAATTAATTATAGCCAAGCATCAAAACACTTCTAGGTTTATATTAGTATCTTCTATTCCTCTTCAACTGCGTTTTTTTGATTTGCATTGGTTTTTTAATTTTCATTCTTTTTTTTACTTCTTCCAGGTAGCGGGCGATGCTGCTTTCGGAGAGGACGAAGCCTTTTTTGCCATATTTGTCTGATAAAAAGCTACGGAGTCCGCCGGCATATTCAAAGGCTATTTCGTCGCCGCAACAATCGTATAGACAGGCATGCGAAACCTGATCCAAATCTAAATTTTCGATGTCGGTTTCCTGGGATGTCATTTCGTTGGAAAATACTTTGCCGTTTACGAGGATCTTATAACCTGTGGTGTTCGGTATGACGATATATTGTTTCATGGTTTGAATTGGCTCCCATTTTGTGCGGTGCATTTTGGAAAAAAGCTTGCGAATGTTTTGAACCTTCGCAAGGTGGCAATCCATTATAAGCACATGGATATGAAAAGTTCATGCGCTCCTGCCGGAAATAATCTGCTTCAATATTTTTCAAAAAAATTTTATATTTTACAAAAAAAACATTTGATTATTTGCTGATATTTTTATATTATTATATCTACATTTCATTATTATATCATACATTTAAGTCAATCATTATAAATATTTTCATCTCTGCATTTATTATCTGAGAATGTTATTGATTTAGTAATAATCATTAAACATGAAAGACAGTATGGAAATCAGAGAACTTATCGATTCAATCTTCAAAGATCCTAATATTAAATACGAGCTCTCCGAATTTGAAAATCTTAAAATTGATTATGATAAAGAACTTCAACTCATTACAAAGCCAGGTTCCGGGAGAAATACTGGGAAAACAATCTATTATTTGAAAACACTGGCGCCTTTTCATTCAGGAAAAGAAGAGATTCAAATATTTGTTGAGGATGGAAAGTCAAATCCTGAAGAGATAGTAAGGCAGCTTTGGGTGTATAAGCTTTTGAAATATTATAATTATTCTCCAGATCAAATTGAGCTTGAAAAGCCAGTTGTCTACGGTTCAAGATCAGAAGAACGTGGATATGCGGATATTTTGGTTTACTCAGATAATGAAAAGATAACTCCAAAAATAATTTTTGAGATAAAAAAGCCCAAAAGAAAAGATGGGATTGATCAATTAAAAGGCTACCTAAATGTTGAAGGCTCACCTGTAGGCGTTTGGTCGAATGGGAGCGACCGACTTATTTTATACCGACCTTACCCGAAAGAATTTGATGATACTTTATCTGAAATACCAAGAGAAGATCAAGAACCGAAAGATGTTATAGAGCAAAAGCGAACTCTGGCTAAATTAAAAACTGAATTTAATTTCAAAATGATCATTCAAAATTTGGAAGAGCTCGTACTTGCGGATAGTGGGGTCGATGAATTCAATGAAATTTTCAAGCTGATTTTCGCTAAAATATGGGATGAAAAAGAAGCTGAGGAAAACCATAGGGATCGTCCGAATCAGCAACTCGAGTTTCAGAAAACAGATGATCCGGAAATGACTTATGAACGAATAAATCAGCTTTTTAAAAAGGCTTCCGAAGAGTGGCCAGGTGTCTTTGAGGATAATGAAAATATCAGACTGAGGAAGGATCACCTTCAAATTTGTGTTGGTCCTTTGGAACCTGTAAGATTATTAGGCTCAAATTTACGGATAATGGATGATGCATTTGAATATTTAATTCCAACTGAAGCCAAAAAGAAAAAAGGACAATTTTTTACGCCTCGATTTGTTATTGATATGTGCGTTCGGATGCTGAATCCCCAAAAAGATGAATATATTATGGATCCGGCATGCGGTTCAGCAGGATTTTTATTGCATGCAATGGAATGGTGCTATCCGGCAGATGGGGCTAAAGAAAGAGAGCTAAGAAAATTTAAGTATGCATCGAAGTACTTATGGGGAATTGATTTTGAAACTCGTGCTTCCAAAACATCACGTGCGTTGATGCTGATTGCCGGGGATGGGCACTCAAAAGTGTTTGGTCCTGATGTGAATAGCTTACAGCCTAAAACATGGTTTGCTACATATTCGGGCAGGCAACTGATGGATCAATTAAGAGCTGAAAAGCTAACGAAAAAAGCTATTCCGTCGAGTGCCGTATTAAATGAAGAAAGTAAAGCCTGGGATTATTTTGAGGAATTGTCGTTCGATATTATTCTGACAAACCCACCTTTTGCCGGTGAAATTAAGGATCGGCAGATTTTAGAACATTATGATCTTGCAAAACCGGCTTTAAAAAGAGCAAAAGGTAAACAACCAAAAGAAGAACGAGATGTACTATTTATAGAACGAGTCATTAAAATGCTCAAACCGGGCGGACGTGCTGCGATTGTATTGCCGCAGGGCAAATTCAATAATTCATCGTTAGCATTTATTCGTGAGTGGATTTTGCGCAAAGCCCGGTTACTGGCTGTTGTTGGATTACACCCCAATACATTTAAACCACACACCGGCACTAAGACCTCAGTCTTGTTTATCCAAAAATATACTGAAAAAGAATTGAAGAATATTGCAAATGTACAACGAGAAGTGCAGGCGGCGTGCCCGAATTATGCGGATCAAATTGAAAATCTCTTACAGAAATACGAACAGGATTTAGAAATTCCAGAAGAAGAAATACCTGAAAATGTTTTAGAATTGATATTGGAAGAATTTGCGGAACCAGAACAAGAAGTAATCCAGGAAATTGTTGAGGAGGAACAGGATGAGGAAGAAACAGAAACAGATGAAACCGGATCGGTTGATTTGGATGATTTGATTGAACAAGCAGATGAAAAAATTAGTGAGCTGAGAAATCAACTAATTAAAGTTAAACAAAAATTAGCGGCGCTCGATGATGAAGTGGACGCAATGAAAGATAAACAACAGAGCGAACTGGATATTTTAAAAGAACAGAAGACGGACCGCAAAATTATAAGCGATGTTCGGACGGAATACAAGAAAAAAATTAAAGAGGTGAAAACCAAACAGCGAGATATAAAGAAAGAACTCCGTTCCGAGATAAAGCAATTAGAAAAAGAAATTCCAGAAGCGGAATACGAACGCAAGTTACTCACCACAAAAGGCAAGCTCCAGATTGTACTTGAAGATGCAGATTTATTGCAAAAGTTAAGCGACCGCTTTATTGATGCGGAAGTGGCAAAACGGCTGGATTATCCTATTTTTATGGCAGTGAGCGAGCGGGGTGGAAAAGATAGCAGCGGTGCATACGAATATCAGTTAGATAAAAATGGGAACATTGTTGAAGATGAATTTGGTAATCCGATAATCGATCAGGATTTAGTAAATTACAATATTGAAAAAGTTAAATTTAAGGATATAGATATACTAAAGGACGGCGAACTTTGTATTGCTGAAGCATTTATTAAAAATGCGAATCAAATAGAATTAAGTTTTTGGATAAATGAATAATGGCTGTTTTGAATAAGATTACTCTATTTGATACATTTAAAGAAAATCGTTGGGCGGCTGAATTTTTTAATCCTAAATATGTATTTGCACCAACGAAGAAATATAAGTGGGTCAGAATTGGTTCAATATTAAAAAAGTGTCAATATGGTTTATCTATCTCAATGAATGAGGATAATCATGGATATCCAATATTTAGAATGAATGAAATTGACAACTGTTTTCTCACTGTTGCTAAAAAATATGCAAATATATCTTTCAAAGAATTTAAAGAATATAAATTAGAAATTGATGATGTAATTTTTAATCGAACAAACTCATTTGAATTTGTTGGTAGAACGGGCATATTAAAAGAAGATACAGATTCTGTTTTTGCATCTTATTTGGTTCGGATAAATCCAGATAAACAATATATCTTACCTGAATTTTTAACAATTTATCTGAATACACCGTTTGGGATTGGTCAGACAAAAAGACGTGCAATGCACTCAATAAACCAAGCAAATGTAAGTGCTGCCGAATTAAAAAGAATTTTTATTCCTTTAATTGATATCCCAACTCAGGAAGACATTGCTGAATTAGTAAATAATAGCTTCAATTTAAAAAAAGAATCTGAAAAGTTGTACAATCAAGCCACCGAGTTATTAGAGCAGGAATTAGGATTGGATAAATTTAATCTTAATGAATCTTTAAATTATACGAGCACATTTTTCGATATAATCAATAGTCATCGTATTGATGCTCAACATTATAAGCCAAAATTCGCACAACTTATACATCATTTAAAAAACCATTTTAAATGTGTACGTATCGGAACAATCGCTTCATACAATCAAAGAGGTGTTCAACCAATTTATGTTGAAGATGGTGATATAAACGTAATTACAAGTCAACACATTACAAATACTCACTTGAAATATGATGAATTTGAAAAAACAAGTAATGATGAATTTTTAACTCATCCCGAAGCCAATGTTAAATTAGGAGATATCTTAATTTATACGACAGGAGCCTACATTGGGACGACAAATCCTTATTTAAGTAATGAAAAAGCACTGGCGAGCAATCACGTTAATATTCTGAAAATTAAAGAAAACATTGATACAACTTACTTAGCTTTAGTATTGAACACGACGATAGGAAAATTACAAACTGAAAAGTACCAAAGAGGAAGCGCACAAGCAGAATTGTATCCAAATGATATAGCGAAGTTTATCGTGCCAATCATAGATGAAATGAAAATGGAAAAAATCGGTAATTTAGTTAAGGAAAGTTTAACAAAATTGAATGAAGCTAAACAACTGATACAGCAAGCTAAATCAAAAGTCGAAAAATTAATCGAACAAGCGGCTAAACACTATGAATGACATCAATGAACAAATTAAGCAGCTTGAGCTATTATTGCAAAACATTAGTAAAGAATTAAAATCATTGCAGCCAACTGAAACGCTGGTAGAAAAGCAAAACCAGCTTCACGCCATCGAAAACACCATCCAAAAATTAACAAAAGACAATGTTCCTATCCCTAACGATTTACGAGAATTGAAGCTGAAGCTTGTATATGAAATTGAGCAATTACCGGATATCGAAGAAGCAAAAAAACGACTTGCTTTGGTTTTTAAGGATTATCAAGAAATTTTTCAGCCGGCAGCAGTAAAGAAAAGGACATTGAAACGCCGTAAAAGAAGAAAAAGAAGAAAGAAATTGGGTAGACGAATCGAAGTTATCGATTTACTGAAAGCTGAGATTATACCAAAAGATACAGTTATTTTTCGAACTTATAAAGGAATTCGATATGAGGCGCAAATCGATAGAAACGGTAAAATTGTTACAACCTTTAATGGCAGGGTGCAAATGTTTGATTCTCCCAGTGCCGCTGCAGTGACGCTAACGAATTTAAGCCAAAATGGATGGAAATGGTGGTTTGTTTCCATTGATGGTAAAAAGCGAGAGTTAGACTATTATCGAAAGGAATATATAAAAAATGAAGCTAAAAGAAGAAGATAAAAAGATTTTGAGAGAACTTTGTGATGAATATAAAATTCGGTATGAAAAAGTAGTCCGATTATTAGAAACAGTCAGAGAGTACGAATTTAAAGATCGCCGTACTGGTATTTACGATGCTTTAAAAGAAATCATTAAATCGGACATGACAGGAGTGAGCCATGAAGTTTAAGAAATTGACTATCGAAAACTACAAATCATTTCAATTTCCAACAACAATCGAATTTCCTCAAAGCTCCGAAGGAAAAAGCATTTTCCTCATCGGAGGAATGAACGGTGCGGGAAAGACATCAATCATGGAGGCGCTTATATTCTGCTTATATGGTGCAAAACAGGATTTTATTTACAAGAATATCAACCGTAAAGAAATGGCAAAAGGAAATGCATTTGTCTTATTCGAGCTTACTATTGAAACCGATGAAATGGAGGAAGTGCAAATTAAAAGAAGCTGGTTATCAGGCGTCGCGGATAAACCCAGACCCAAAGATTTAGAGGAAAAACTGGTCGTCATTCAAGATGGCAAACGGGTTTCGGTGCAGAATAAACAATTGTGGCAGGATTATATAAACAGTACTATTCCTCAAAGTATTACGCAATTCTTTTTCTTCGATGGAGAGAAAATTCAGGAAATTGCATCAGATGATCATTCAGAAGTACGATTAAAAACATCTTTAGAAGCCGCACTGGGAATACAATATATAACCAGGCTTGCAGATGATGTGCTGCATATTAAAGTAGAAGAGCGTAAAAATTTCGTTGAAATTTCAGATGAAGATATCGACTTTAAGGAAAGTGAATTAAAGAAAGAAAAAGCTAAATTAAATAAAAAAGCACAGGAGCGGGATGAACTAAAAAGTGAATTAGAACAATTAAAATCAGAGTATGAGGAAACGAAAAAGCGGTTTGTGGCAACCTTCCAAAGCGAGCCAGAAGATTCAGAAAACATAAAAAGAAAAGAGCGGAAGAGAATTCAACTTTCAACTAAAGTCGGGCAATTAGACAATCAAATAAAATCTATCATTGTTAAATATTTACCATGGGCATTAGCAGGTAAATTATTCCCCTCTTTAAAAGAGCAGATGGAGATTGAAAGAGAATTTTCATCTTCAAAGGAGCTTGGTAATCAGGCGGAAGATCTTGCAGAGGAGATTACGAGAGCAGTTGATGTACCTGAACCGATTTTTTCTGTGCCGCTAACTGAGCATCAGAAATCTGAATTTAAAAAAAGAATTGTAGCCGTGCTTACAAAAGAGACTGCTGTTATTGGAGATAATTTTCTAAATTTGTCCGAACGAGAAGCTTCAAAAATATTAAATAAATTAGAAGAGATTGAGCAGAGCGAAATATTGATGTTAAAGCAATTAATTCAGGAAAAAAACGAGCTTGAATCGGAGATAGCGCTTATTGGAAAAACGGAAATGGTGCCTTCTTCATCAGGGGAAAAACAGCTTTTTTCTGAGCTTCAAGAACGTATGGAAAGTTATCAAACTCAAATCGGGCGTCAAAGTGTTCGGCTAAGTAATATAGAAGAAGAAATATTAATTCATGAAAAAAAGATACATGAAATTGAAATTGAATTAGATAGGCTTTATGAAAAACACAACATATCAAAAGAAAGAAGTGATTTTATTAAGGAATGCGATGCCATCGCAAGTTTGTTAAAAGTATTTATTGTAAAGTTAAGAAAACAGAAAATACATTTGTTGCAAGAAAAAACTTTTGAAATGTACAAGCTGCTTTCGAGTAAAAGCGGACTTATTAAAGATTTGGAAATCGATGAGAAATCCTACGAGATTACTATCAAGGACCGGAGCGGACATGAGATGAAGAAATCGAGTCTTTCGGCAGGAGAAAAGGAAATCTTTGCGGTATCGCTGCTTTGGGGATTAGCGCAAACATCACAACTTAATTTGCCTATTATTATTGATACACCGCTTTCAAGGTTGGATAGTATCCATAGGGACAATATTGTTGATAATTATTTCCCAAATGCTGCGGAACAGGTAATTATCCTTTCAACTGACACTGAGGTTGATAATAATTATTTTAAAACGCTTGAACCACACTTGAGTGGTGCCGGCAAATTAAAGTTTGATCAGTTAAATGAATTAACTTCGTATGAAACCGGATATTTTTGGAGCTAAAAAATGGCAGATAGATTGTACACATCCCAGAAAGCAGATGAACTAATAAGCGGCCTGAGGTTAGAAACAAAGTTGGATAAGGCTGTAATTGCCAAAATTGCATTTATCACTTCACTGGTTTCAGAAGGACCAGCAGTGAGTCCAAGCCAAACTATTGGTGGTGGTGAAATGAAGTTTACTTCATTTGTCGGATCAGATGAATTATTTATTAAAACATTAATACGGCATGTCTATAAAAAGAGAGATATTTCGGAAGATAATTTCTATTCTAATAATTCCATAATTAAAAATCATGTGGATTCAGGAGCCATGATTCTTTGGGATTTGTACGAAAAAAATGGACATGATATAAATCGATGGTATGCAGAATTATTGGATAGTGTAGAACTCGAAGGGGCACGTGAAGTTTTTACTAAAGATTTAGATATCTTCATTGGTCGCATGGTGCTGAATAATGAGGAGTTTATTATTGAACTCAATAACACTAAAAAACATGCAAATTCGCATCTGGCAATAATGGGAAAACCGGGAGTCGGCAAAACACAGTTGTTGATGAAAATACTCTCGGACATTCGAGTGCAGTCGCAATTTCAGACTAATTTTATATTTTTTGATTATAAAGGAGACGTTGTAACAAATGAAAAATTTGTAGAGGTAACAAGAGCAAGAACGTATAGACTTCTGCAGGGAGATGAAACGTTACCTATTAATCCTTTTATTCTACCAAATTATGATGATCAATCCGTCCTTTTGTCTGCTCGGGAAAAGGCTGAATCGTTTGCTTCAATCAGCTCTAAATTAGGTGTCGTACAAAAAGGAATTTTAACGGAGTGCATCCGAGCTGCTTACACAACTCGCGCTGTATCAGGACCACCATATCCGGATTTTAATGATATCTTAGAATTTGCGCAATTAAGATATGAAGAAGACGGTAAAAGAGATGATAGCCTGATAGAAGTTTTAAGGGATCTAGCGTCATTTAATCTTTTTTGGCAACATGGTAGCAATATTCAGCCATTAGACCGGCTTTCAAATAGAACGATGATTATAGACGTTCATGAAATGCCGGTTTTAAAAGAATTAGTTGGATATTTAGTAATAGAACGTCTCTATAAGGAAATGTCGTCGCTCCCAGATAGTACCATTAAAGATGGAAAGCGTACAATACGGACGATTTTGGTAATTGACGAAGCGCATAATTACTTGCCACAAAAGAATATATTTCTGCAAAGGATCATAAGAGAAGGTCGTTCCAAAGGTATTTTTGTATTTTTTGCATCACAATCACCGGGCGATTACCAACAGAAATTTTTTAATTTTCAAGAACTTTTAGAATTTGTGTTTATTTTCCAATGCGAAGGTGTTTCGGCTACTGCTATTCAAGAAATTTTAGGATGTAATAATAGCACTGCAAGAGAACTACAAAGCGAAATTTCCAAATTAGAACCGTTTCAGGTAATAACAAAAGGCAAATATAAGACAGAAGAATTTTCAAAATTTAATGCGGCACCTTTTTACAAAGCCTATTAACATCAGGAATGCATCTCGGGTAAGCAACTATGAAAAAAAATGATGAAAGTGAAATATCTGAAAAAAAAGCGATTGAAGCACAGCTTAAAGTAATTGAAAAATCGATTTTAGAGTTAAATAAGAAGAAAGTGAAGATCCCTGATGATCTTCGCCGAATGAAAATTGAACTTACTTTAAAATTGAGCAAATTTGATGATGCAAAGGATGCTGTTAATTTGCTCGCTTCAGGAATTGATTCAAACCGTCAAAAATCAAAAAAAATAACCAGCCAAATAGAAAAATCCTCAAATAATACAAATAGCAAAAATTCTAAAAGTAAAATTGATCCGGATGAACTTATTTCTATAATTCTATCATCAGAAGATTATCAATATTTCAAAGAGGTTTCATTCAAAAAGCAAAGAAATGAAGCAAAAGCCGGAGAAATATTGAGCGAAAATGCTGGCAAGTTAACATCTATGCATTTAAAAGAAATTTTTAAACTTGTAGATGAACCATATACGAGTAAAATTGATAAAAGACGATGGTTCGGAAGTCTCCTGAATGCACCGAATACAAAATATATCTTGAACGAGGAACCAGAAAAAATAAATGCGTGGTTCAATTATCTGTTCAATGAAAAAGTCCTTTTCGAAAACAGAATTGATAACCTCTGTTCAAGTAAGAGTGAATTGTGCATTGCAGGAATAAAACAAGGCTTTATAACATTGGTGCTTTATTTAATTGACAGTTCTAAATTTTCAATATGGTTTAAAAATCAACACGACAGTTTGAAATATGTTTATCCCGACGAAATGAAGAATTTTGACGATATAATTAAAAAGAATATTGGGAGAAATTATACAAAATTTAATAGCTATGCTAAGAGATTTATTCGCCAATATAACATTAAAGATATAGAATTAGATTGGGTGCTTACCAAAGTAGACAAAATTTTAAAAGCCGATGCGGAAGCAAGCGAAAAACGAGGAGAACATAATGGAAATTAAAACAAATGCAGAGAATGCATTGAGGAGCCTTAGAGAAATATTGCAGCAGATAGACACTAATTCTGATATATCTGAAATTAAAGAGAAAAAAGAGCAACTAATTTCCATAAACAAAACAATAAATGAATTAAAGAACAAAAACATTAGCATACCTGAGGAAGTGCAGACCTTAAAAATTAAATTAGTCGTGGAAATTGAAAAATATGATACAGCATGTTCCGCAATAGGATTTATAGAGAATGAAATGAACATTTTGCGGAAAGAAATCCTTTCCATTAAGAAAAATTTTATGAACAATAGCGGAAAGATTAATGAAGATAGTGGAAGCGGAAAAACATTCGATAATCCCCGAATACTAATAATCGATAACCATCAGTATAAGATTTCTAAATGGTACGAAGTTTTAATTATTGTTGGTAATTATATTCTCAAGAAAGGCAAAAGATTACCATCAAATAGACAATATGGAGTAAACATATTAGTGTCTCAGGACCCGAATAGATTAAAAGCACCTAAGAAATTAGAAAATGGCTTTTTTATAGCGACAAAATATAATAAACAATTGACATTGAATTATGCCAGGCAATTGCTCATTGATTGTGGTTTGAATTGTAGAATGAGCGTAATAACCGAGAAAGATGATCGCATTTCCCCCAAAATATAGAATAAGAATGGCATAAAAATAAACAATAATTTAATGAAAAGCATTCCGAGCTATCCTCTCTTTGCAGATATCAATATTAAAAAATATAAGCCTTGTTATCCTTGTTGAAACATCCCTTTCTATATACTAGCGATTAAATTATTAAAGAGATTTCTTTGTAATTATAAATAAATTCATTATAATTTTCTTAATTAAAATAATTATTTACAATCAGACAAAAAAATACTTGATTTATACAATAGACATTATTATATTTCGCTAATTTATTAGAAACAAATTGTTTGATTATAGAACCGGTATTGTTTAGCAATACTGAATAAAACGAAATGGTTAATGATTAATGGGAGGCAACAATGATGCAGGAAAAATTAGACAGGAAATATCCTTCTTTCGAATTTGATAAAGAGGGATTTATAGAAATGCGAAAATATGCGTATGAAATAGATAACATCGATGAAAAAGTCGATTTTTATAATTTTCAAATTAATAGATATGATGAAACACATTCGTCA